>NIVA01000056.1 GCA_002254335.1 Bacteroidetes bacterium 4572_114
GGGAAAAAGGGTATGGCAAGCACAACAACGGATTTGGCAAACAAGGAAAAAGTTTTAAAAGATTCAGTATTGCCAAAAACTATCGGTATCGAAAAAATTGCACCTGGACAAAAAAAACATCAATCACCAATAAAAAGGGTAGAAAAACTCCCTAAAGAAAACATAGAGAGCGACTTACCGGATTTCGCCAAAATCTCGAATGTGACCGAAAAGAAACGAAAATTTTTCAGTTTCATGAGGCCTTCTGTAATTGCGGAAAACAGACATATTATTGACGAAAGGAATTTTGTTGCCAACTGCAAATTACCGGATTGAACACACCGATTTTTCCAATAATCTGGCTTACGATGATTTGATGGTACATGTTGATATTATTCCTGCCGGGCTGGCACTTACCCAGGCGGCACTTGAATCGGCATGGGGCACTTCCTATTTTTCGCGAAAGGTAAATAATATTTTCGGCCAGTGGTGCTTCGAACCGGGCTGTGGCGTTGTTCCCCGAAGACGTCCTTCAGGGGAAACTTATGAAGTTATGGTTTTTGATAGCGTTTCGCAATCGGTAAGGTCGTACATGCTTTTCCTTAATTCCCATCCTTTTTTTAGCCAAATGAGGCAGTCCCGGTTATCAAACAGAAAAAAAGATGAAAAGCCCAGTGCCTATTTGATGGCCGGTGGGTTGTCAAAATATTCGGCACGGGGAGATGTTTATGTTAATGAATTACGGAGCATGATAAAAACGAACACGAAATATATGGGCCTGGATTAATTCCAGGTCCCGGTAAAATTAATTTGTAATAATTTGCCGGGGACCCTTTGGATTGGTACTTCCACTTCTTCCAATCCTTCCACCTTTCCTCTTCCCACCCTTCCACCTTCCACCTTCCATTTTTCCACTGTTCCATCTTTCCCTTTTCCATCCTTCCCCTTTTTCTCGTCAAATCATCTTCCCAACAAAATAGGATATCACCAAAACGATGCCCGAAATAAATATTAAAACAGTTCCGGTTGTTCGGTACTGCTTGAAGATGGTTTGTTTGAAAACAATAATTACCGGTATGAAATACAAAAACAGGGAATTCAATGGGGCGATTATTTCGCCAAACAGATCAATGATGTTAATGTTTGTAATAGTAATCAACCATAGCGAAACAGTTGCAAAAGAATAAAAGATAACCTCCGATTTGATACTTGTTTCCCCTGTCTGTTTTGTTTTAAAAAACCCTGAGATCAATTCCAGGCCACTGGAGCGGAAACCCAGGGCAACCCCAAAAAAGGATGTAGTTAATGCGATAAGGCTAATTGCTGTGTCAAAATATTTGAGAAATGGATTGTTTTGCGTATCGCCGAGCAGTGCCAGTATTGATATGTTTTCGGCACTTGCCTTTTTCAATTCCTCAACGTCCAGTGCAAAAACACAGGAAAAAACAAAAAACAACACAAAGGTCATGAGAAAAATGACCGTTATCTTTAAAACCCGGGATGATCTTTTTTCCACTTCAGAAGCAGGGGCATCGCTGTTTCTGAAACTTATGACCATTGGCGAGATCACCGAGTAAAACATAAATGACATAATCAGCAGAGGAAAAACCAGGAAGAATTGCTTAATAAATTCAGTAAATGAAGGAAATACCATTAGCCGTTCTAAATCCCACATCCCGATAAGCATAATCGAAAGTGTCAATAATAGCAGTATGAGGATTACACTCAAAACACCTAAAATTTTAATAAGTGCTTGTTTGCTAAATTTGAGGATAGTGAAATAGAATACCAGCAAGAAAAGACTCAGGTAAGGGCCTTTTGCCAGGTTATGTTTTGTGATCCCGTTTTCGTGAAAAAAATCCCCCAGGTCATTGGTCAACCCAATGGAATATGCGATCAACAACACAAACAGAAAAACGACAAACAAAATATTTATGACAAGACCGGTTTTATTTCCGAGAAAAAGTTTTACCGCACCTGTAAAGTCAATGGGTTTCGGTGTATTATTTACTATTCGTGCATAAAGGCGCTGCGAAGGATAGACCAGGGGATAGACCAGGAGCGATGCTGAAATTAAAACCCATAAACCACCCATGCCGGCCTGGATTGGCAGAAATAATATCCCGGCACCAACAGCCGTTCCAAAAAGGGTGAATATCCAGTATGAATTTTCTGGGATGTTGTTTTTTTCCATGTGTTTAAATTTTAACCATAAAAGGCATAATAGGGCATATGAGAAAAAACGTAACGACTTAATCGTGAATGTGGTTTATTGTTAAATCATGGACGTTTCATCTTTATGATCCTTGAGAAATTAAAACGATTTCGAAATTATTTAGCTGTTTTTTCAATAGTCAACAGCTAACTTTTGCTACCAAAGGCCCCCTCCAGCTCCCCCTTGATGGGGAGGATTCCTCCGCGCTGGCCGCTGCCGTGGCTTGTGCGTGGGGACTCCCTTCCCCTGCCCATCCATACGGACTTGCTTCGCTTCGTACGGGTTTCCTGCGGTCACAGGGGGAGGGTCGGGGATGGGGTCTTAATGATTCTGCAAATAAAATAGCCAGCTAAAATAGTTACCATCCGTTTATAATTTTGCCACGAATGCACGAATGTTTTTTTAATAAATATAATCCCCAAAAATCGGGGCAAGCTAAACATTTGCGTGTTAAACATTTAATTCTGGGTGTTACATTTGGAATTGATAGTTCAATTAATGTTTATCTATCAAATAGCCATCCACTATAAGCATGTATAATTTCCCAGTTTTCCGGTTCATAGTCGATTGGCTCAGTTGTGCATAATGGGTAATGGTGCTTTTTCCCTCCTTTTTTTTCCTTAACAATAACCCCCTTCATATCATCAAAACCGCTTATCGATTTTACACTTACCTCATGGCCCACTGATTTCAGGGCATTCTTCAAATCTTCTTTCGATTTTGATACTAATGTTATGTCATCCATGTTTTCTAATTATATTTTAACCCTTCCCATCAAACCAACCCAGCTTTACGAAACTCATCTTTTAATGCCGGCAGGTTTGGTTTGTGGTTATATAGACCCATTATTAATTGTTTTGTTTTATTTTGGAAACCGGATATTTTTTTTGATATGTTCAACCATGAAGCTATCCTGCTATATGCCCCTCGTCCCCTTTCGCTGTTTATGGCATTGTTGGCTTTTTTCTCGATTGTCATAAAACAGAACACGGGATAAACATTTAAAATCGGCTCGATAAGTTTGTTAAAATCATAAGAATCAAGGTTTTTTTCTACAATCTCTTTTATTTTATCGAATTGCTTTTCTACTGTATAAATTTCTGAACGAAATACCAAAGCCCATTTTAACTCATTGTGAAGGCCCTCTTTTTCTGTTTCGGTAAGGATGTTTTTAATTTCTTTATAATCGGAAATTTGACGCTTGCTTATACAAAGCTCGGTATAAACATCTTTATAAAAACCTTGATCATGTTCAATTTTAAGGTCCGGGGCTATTTCTTTTGCCCAATATCTTTTATCATCCTTAAAAAGTTCTTTTGCTGCTGATATATAATTATTGATGTCCTCTGTGTAATAATACCCTAAAAGTTCGTGGCCAACCTTTTGGTCAATCAAATAAAACTTCCTTGCATGTTCCAGCCAACTTTTTTCGTTCCCAAGCCTTTTTTCAAGCTGCAATGAATATTGGGGGAAATACTTTTTATCAATTTTTGTTATATTGCTTAACCCCTTTACGTTTTCATCGTCATCTATAGAGTTGAGCAATGCAAGCAACAGCCCCTCAAAGATTTTGATATCTTCAAAGCAATCATTTTTCTTTGTGTGGAAATAGTTGAAAAACAACTTGATGGTATTTATTAATTTCCGGTCTGCTATTGATGCTATCGAGATTTTTTCAATTGCATAATCAACAAAACCTTTGTGCATATCCATGAAATATCCGTTTGCCGAATCACCTAAATTATCATAAGGGTCATTTATATTAGCCTCTACCGAAGCAAAATAAAAGGCCAATAAATCGGCAACAACGGTTTCGGTATCGTCTGTTATTATCAGCGAGACCAAATGCTCTTTCATATAATCAAACAATTCATCGGCTTCCTGTTGGGCCATATGTTGTTCGGCTTCCCATTCTTCGATATATCCACTATGGGGCGGTGAATAATTGTCCCAGTCGGTATCTTCCAGGTTTAGGCTTTCCATCTCCGAAAGGTATTCATCATAGGAACCTTCGACCAAACCGGCAAAATCATCATTGTCAACAGTAGTTTCGCTATTAGTGCAGGCATCAATAGAAATGCTATCAATAAAACCCTGTCTCAATTTATCTTCTTTGTCTAAAAGCTGAAACAAATATTCTGTTTTTTCCTTTTCTGAAACTTTATTGAATATCTCTTTAAAATCCATATCTAATTTTATGTTTTGTGAATAGTTGACACACCGGGTAAAATTAGTAGTTTTCATTTAAGGTTGCGGTTTCCCACATCAAAAACTTTTCTTTTCATCTTTTTTCAAAACCAAGTTTACATCTGGCTTCCTGTCGCTTGCATTAAATAGGGATGGCTACGGGACAAAAAAAAGCCCTGTAAAACTATTGTTTACAAGGCTTTTAATTTTTTTGGTTGCCCGACCAGGGCTCGAACCTGAACTCTTCTGAACCAAAATCAGACGTGTTGCCAATTACACCATCGGGCAATCGTTCCCTAATAAGGGACTGCAAAAGTAGCACCTTTTTTTTAAATCCAAATAAATTCAAAGAAAATAATTGATTAAATAGATGAAAAAGCCATGATTGAACGAATAATAAAATGAAAGGCACTAATATTCTGATACAATAATTTCACAAATGGGGAGCTTTACATTTTTCTATATCAGATTAATTAATTGGTCTGTCGGCAGTCAACGGTTTTCGCAATCGAAACCTGAAACTTGAAACTTGAAACAACCCCCATTTCACACCAAGATTAATTAATTTAATGCCCAATAAACTAAAATGTTTACTTTCGCCGATCCAATTTACTCATTCCTAAAATATTGACTGAATGAAGAATTTCAACAAAACCAACACACTTATCGGATGGGGCGTTTGGTTAATCGCAACGATTGTTTATTTAATGACTGTCGAGCCAACGGCAAGTTGGTGGGACTGTGGTGAATACATTGCAACAGCATACAAACTTCAGGTTGGCCACCCGCCCGGGGCGCCATTCTTTCAATTAATTGGCCGTGTTTTCACACTTTTTGCATTTGGTGACGTCAGCAAAGTGGCACTGATGATCAACATCATGTCGGCACTGTCGAGCAGTTTCACCATACTGTTCCTCTATTGGAGCATCACGATATTGGCACGCAAAGCCGCATCGCTAAAAGGCGAAGTAACAGGCGGTAGGATGATTGCCGTTTTTGGCAGTGGTATCGTTGGCGCCCTCGCCTATACATTCAGCGATTCATTCTGGTTTTCGGCAGTCGAAGGCGAGGTTTATGCCATGTCATCATTCTTCAGCGCTTTTGTGTTTTGGGCAATTTTAAAATGGGATGCAGTGGCCGATGAAAAACATTCGGCGAGATGGCTAATATTAATCGCATACATGGTGGGGCTTTCGATAGGTGTTCACATGCTCAACCTGCTGGCCATCCCGGCCATTGGCTTTGTTTATTATTTCAGGAAATTTCAACCAACCTTTAAAGGGATGATAGTTGCCGGTGGGATATCGGTGTTGATACTTGCAATAATCATGTTTGTGATCATCCCCCAAGTGGTAAGCCTCTTTGCACATACCGAAATTTTGTTTGTTAACACACTGGGCCTGCCTTTTAATTCGGGGACTATATTCCTGACAATCCTTTTGCTTGCCACAATTTTTTATGCCATCAGGGCCACCACCGAAGACAAGGAACTTACAACCCACATTGCCCTTGCCCTTGTTGGGTTATTGTTTTTATTTATCCTAATTGAAAGTTCATCCATCGGAAGTTTCTTTTCGCGCCTGTTTTTTGGCGGGGCAATCGGATTTTTGGTTTATAGGTTCAGAAGCAGAAAAGCCCAGCTTAATAATGTTGTGTTAAGCATTGTATTTTTACTGTTGGGATATTCAACATTTCTATTGATTGTTATCCGGGCCAATACAAATACCCCCATAAATGAAAACAGCCCCGATGATGCCGTGAGCCTTCTTTCGTACCTAAACCGGGAACAATATGGCGACTGGCCTATTGCAAATGGGCAGTATTACAATTCGCCCATTTCAGATTACAAAGACGGAAACCCGGTTTATCTTAGGGACGACAGCAAGGGAGAATATGTAGTGGCAGACGACCGTGAAGGCACCGTTCCTGTTTACGACCCCAAATTCACTACATTGTTCCCCCGCATGTGGAGCAACCAAAAACAGATACATGTAAAGGAATACAAACGATGGGGCGATGTTAAAGGCCAGGCCCTGAGCCATACAAAACCTGATGGGTCAACCGAGACTATTGTTAAACCAACCTTTGGTGAAAACCTGAAATATTTCTTTAAGTACCAGCTTGGGTTTATGTATTTCAGATATTTTATGTGGAATTATGCCGGACGACAGAATGATATCCAGGGACATGGAGAGGTTGAAAATGGCAACTGGATCACAGGGTTTGATTCTATAGATTCCAAGCGGCTTGGGAACCAGGCTGAATTATCGTCAACAATGAAAAATTGGGCAAATAATAAGTTTTACCTGTTACCTCTTATTTTGGGGTTGATAGGCCTGTTTTTTCAATTGAACAGGGATTACAAGAATACCATTGTGGTAGGTATGTTGTTTATTATGACAGGCCTGGCAATTACGGTTTATCTTAACCAATACCCATATCAGCCCAGGGAGAGGGATTATGCTTATGCCGGTTCTACCTACGCTTTTGCAATTTGGATAGGGCTGGGCGTGTTGGCACTGTTTAATATGCTAAACAAAGTTTTGAACCCAAAAGTAGCAGCAGTAGCGGTTACGGCAATAACCCTGGTGGTTGTCCCGGGCCTGATGGCCAGCCAGGGCTGGGACGACCATAACCGGTCGAACAAGCGGGCCGCCCTCGATTTTGCCACAAATTACCTTGAATCGTGTGAACCCAACGCCATTTTATTTACCAACGGCGATAATGATACTTTCCCCTTGTGGTATGCCCAGGAGGTGGAAGGGATACGCACCGATGTGAGGGTGGTGAATTATATGCTTGCTTCCGGCGAATGGTATATACATCAGATGATGCGAAAAATTTATGATTCAGACCGTTTGCCTTTTATACTCACAGAAGCAGACTATGAAAAGGGAATGAATAATTATGTCCCGTTTTTCGATCAGATAAAAACCCGTAGGGAATTAAAGGAAATCATTGGCTTCATCGCCAGCGACGATAGCAGGTCGAAGTTGCCGTTGCAGGATGGTTCCATGATAAATTTTGCGCCAACAAAAAAGTTAAAACTTACAATAAACAAGGATGAACTTATTGAGAAGGGGTTAGTCCCCGAAAATATGCAAGACCAAATTGTGGATGAAATCAGTTGGAACGTGCGCCAAAATTATCTTTACAAGAACGACCTGATGCTATTAGACCTTGTGGCCTCAAACAACTGGGAAAGGCCCATTTACTTCACAAGCCCTTCGGCAGTAGAAAAGGTGTTGGATGTGGCCGAATATTGCCACCTCGAAGGTGTTGTTTACCGGTTTTTGCCTGTAAAGTCGAAGCATTACCTTAATGGATTGGGTGGCATAAACACCACCGAAACCTACGACCTGCTTGTAAACAAAGCCAAATGGGGCAACCTGAACGAACCGGAAGTTTATATCGACCCCGAAAGCCGCAGGAACTCCATCATGCCAAAGCAAAATTATTTCAGGCTGGCACAGGCCCTGGTCGATGAGAATAAAAATGACTCTGCAGTTAAGGTGCTCGACACCTGCCAGAAATACTTCCCAAACAATAAAATCCCTTACGACATCTATACCATGCCCATAGTTGAAACTTATTATGATGCAGGGGCTTTTGAAAAAGGAAACGCTGCAGCGGAGATGCTGGCCGGTAATTTTCAACAGGATTTGCAGTACTACGGCTCCCTCGACAGCTATTTTAAAAATTACTACGAGCAGGAAATCCAAAGGGCATTTGCCGTATTGCAACAGTTATCGATGCTGGCAAAAAGATATAAACAGGATGAAACTGGCAATAAATTAGATGAAATGTTGAGCAATGAGTTGATTAACTTTGAGTAGGGAACGGATATAGAAGATTTGAAATAAAGCTTGACGCGGGTTTGCGCGGGTTTGACGGATAAAACAAAAATCCGTTTAACCTGCGTTAATCTGCGTCTCGTTTTTTTTTGGACGCTGGTCTGCACGGGTTTGACGGATAAGACAAAAATCCGCTTAACCTGCGTTAATCTGCGTCTTGCTTTTTTTTGACGCGGGTTTGCGCTGGTTTGACGGATAAGACAAAAATCCGTTTAACCTGCGTTAATCCGCGTCTTGCTTTTTTTTTGGACGCGGGTTTGCGCGGG
>NIVA01000057.1 GCA_002254335.1 Bacteroidetes bacterium 4572_114
CCCTGGCACACTAATCTATACGAGAACTAAAACACGAGAAAACACGCAATTTCAAATTCTTAACATATTGATTTTGTGATGATTCTGAAGTCCAAATTAAAAGTTATGGAATATTAAAGCATTTAAGCATTTTAGCATTATCGCATTTTAGCATTAGTAATTAAACCTGTTTTTATTATTTACCATTAATTTGTAGTAGGGTCATTGAACTAATTATACACAACCAACATGATAGAATACCTTCAGGGAAAACTGACCGAGAAAAACCCGGCATACGTGGTGCTGGATAATGCAGGTATCGGCTATTTGCTGAATATTTCGCTGCACACATTTTCAACGATCAAGGATGCCGAAACGGCAAAGCTTTTCACGCACCTCTCTTTCAGGATAGAGGCCACAACACCAACCGGCTATACCCTTTATGGTTTTGCCAGCCAGGGCGAAAGGCAGCTCTTCAGGCTGTTGATCTCGGTTTCGGGGGTTGGCAACAGCACTGCAATGTTGATGCTGTCATCGCTATCGGCGGATAAAATTTTCGCGGCAATCCAAAATGGTGAGCTGAGTGTTTTGCGTTCGGTAAAAGGCATTGGCAACAAAACTGCCCAGCGTATTATTATCGACCTTCAGGATAAATTGGGCAAGGAATCTTTTGGCCCCGAAATTTTAGGAATAGCACACAATACACGTAAAGATGAGGCGTTAATTGGACTGTCCACGTTGGGCTTTGGTAAAGCTATGGCCGAGAAAGCACTGGACAAGTCGTTAAAACAAAACCCGGATCTTACGGTAGAGCAGTTAATCAGGGAAGCCTTACGGATTTTGTAGCATTATCAGGTATGGGGTTTTATCTTGCAATCATCGAACAGAGCGATTTTTGAGACACAAATTAACATATTTAACATATCTCCCTCTACTGTTGGTATCCCTGATATTTCTCATGGGGTTTACAACACCACCCGGCAAGCCCAATCCCAACATTTTTATTTTGGCCCCACCGCCCGACAGTACCGAAACCGGCGACACCATTAACCTGATCTACCCATTCAACGAAAACAGCAATGTGATCGATCCTTCGGCCCAATCGCCCCTGTTTTTCAAAGATCCGCAAAACATCCAGACAGGGGTAGAGTATGACCTGGAAAACAATGAGTACATCATAAAAAAGAGTATCGGGGATTATAATTACAGGCTTCCCTATACCATGTCGCTGGACGAGTATCTGGAATACGACCTCGACCGTTCGATAAATCAATACTGGGACGAGCGTGCCAAGGCCGCCGGGGCCAATGCTACCGGCGACGGAATAATCCCCCAGATTTACATCGGCAGTGAGGTTTTCGAAAGGATCTTCGGTTCCAACACCATCGACATCCGGCCACAAGGTTCGGCCGAACTTACCTTCGGCATACTTTCCAACCGGCGCGACGACCCAACCCTAAATGTCAGGCAGCGTAATGTGACCAATTTCGACTTCCAGCAAAATATCCAGATGAGCGTTTTGGCCAAGATTGGCGATAAGATTGAATTTCAAACCAACTACAACACCGAAGCAACTTTTGAATTTGAGAACAAGCTCAACTTAAAATACGAAGGAAAAGAGGACGAGATAATTCAATTAATTGAAGCTGGTAACGTTACATTGCCGCTCAACAGTGTACTTATCACAGGAAGCCAGGCGCTGTTTGGCATAAAGACCCAATTGAAATTTGGCCGGACTACCGTTACTGCCATTTACTCGGAGCAAAAGAGCGAATCGTCGAGTATCACGGTACAGGGGGGTGCGCAAACCAACTATTTTAGCCTTAACAGCGACCAGTACGAAGAGAACAAGCACTTCCTGCTTGCCCAGTATTTCAGGGACAATTATGATAGTGCCCTTACCGAATTGCCAATAGTCCGCTCAAATGTAAACATCACCAAGATTGAGGTTTGGGTAACCAATATTGGTGCTGCGGTTACCGAAAACAGGAACATAGTTGCTTTTCAGGATTTAGGCGAAATCAATCCTTACAACACTACAATCCAACCAAAAACCAGTATATTCCCCGATGGGTACAGGTCAAACAACCTTATGGACATGTTGATGGCCAACGAAACCCAGGTGCGTGACATCAACACGGTGAACAACTTGCTGACCGGCCCGGGGTTTAATTTCAATTCAGGGATCGATTTCGTAAAAGTTGAAAATGCCAGAAGGCTAAATACCAACGAATATACTTATAACAGTAAGCTTGGGTTTATATCGTTAAACAGCACCCTTAACACAAACCAAAGCCTTGCGGTTGCCTTCCAGTACAATATAATTGGCGATACAACAATTTTCCAGGTGGGTGAATTTTCGGATGATGGCATCGACTCGCCTAAGTGCCTAATGGCCAAATTGCTTAAAAGCACAACGTTGAGCACCAAGGTGCCTATATGGAACCTTATGATGAAAAACGTTTATGCCATTGGGGCTTACCAGGTGCAAAAAGAAGATTTTATTTTAAATATCCTCTATTCGGGCAACGACAATGGTGTGCCCACAGGATACCTTACCGATGCCGGGAATGTAAGCGGTATCCCGTTGATAAGGGTTTTGAATTTTGATAATTTAGATGCCCAGCTAAACCCGCCTTACGATGGGATTTTCGATTTTATTAATAATGCGGCCACCCAGGGCGGGACTATCCAGGGTTCAAACGGACGGATATACTTTACCTGCCTCGAACCTTTTGGCAATTACCTTAGGTCGAAGATTGGCGATGAAGAAATTGCCGACCGTTATGCCTACGACTCGTTATACACCCTGACAAAAAACGGTGCCCAGCAATATCCCGAAAAAAATAAATTCATACTTGAGGGTTTCTACAAATCTTCTTCCGGGTCAGAAATCTCACTTAATGCAATGAATGTCCCGCAAGGCTCGGTGCAGGTAACAGCAGGTGGTGCGCCCCTGGTCGAAAATGTGGATTACACCGTTGATTATACTTTGGGACGTGTAAAAATTATCAACGAAGGGGTTTTAAATTCAGGGACGCCCATCAATATTTCGATGGAGAGCCAATCGTTTTTTAATATCCAGACCAAACGGTTGATGGGGACACATGTGGATTACCGGGTTAGTGAAGACTTTAATATAGGAGGTACGATCTTAAACCTTTCCGAACGTCCGTTGACCCAAAAAGTAAATTACGGCGACGAACCTATTTCCAATACTGTTTGGGGCATGGATTTCGCCTATCAGACAGAATCGAAATTTATCACCAAAATGGTTGACCTGCTGCCATTCATCAGTACGAAGGAAGAATCGAGGGTTACCATGGAGGGTGAATTTGCGCATTTCATACCCGGCCACTCAAAGGCCATTGGCAAAACAGGTACGTCATACATCGATAATTTTGAAGGTACAACATCGACCATAGACCTGAAAAATGTGGCATTTTGGTTTTTGGCAAGTACCCCGCAAAAGCAAACCGAATCGGGGATGTTCCCGGAAGCTACCGTCAACTCGGGCCTCTATTACGGATATAACAGGGCCAAGCTATCATGGTACATCATCGACCCGCTGTTTTATGATGAAACCGGTAACCTCAGGCCGCCAAACATCGATCTAAACGAGCTTTCCGACAATGATGTGAGGCAGGTGCTGGAAACAGAAGTCTTCCCGAATAAGGAGACGCCCAATGGCATCCCAACCAATATCCCGGTGCTGAACCTCGGTTACTATCCGTCAGAACGTGGCCCTTATAACTACGATGTTGAACCCAATGGTTTTTCATCCGGTATTAATGCAGATGGCAGCCTTATTGACCCTAACACCCGTTGGGGCGGCATCATGCGTAAAATCGAATCCACCGACTTTGAGGCCACAAATGTGGAATATATTGAGTTTTGGATAATGGACCCCTTTACAAAGGATCAAACCAACAGTGGTGAACTATATTTCAACCTCGGTGATATCTCGGAAGATATCCTGCGTGATTCAAGAAAAAGCTATGAAAATGGCCTCCCAACATCTGAAGTGGTCGAAAATGTGGATACTACCGTCTGGGGACGTGTGCCTACACTTCAGGCATTGGTCGATAATTTTAGCAATGAAGGTGGGTCGCGCCAATATCAGGATGTAGGTTACGATGGGCTGAGGGATGATGATGAGCGGTTATTTTTCGATGCTGGATACCTGCAACGGATTGTAAACCTTTACGGACAGGCATCAGGTGCTTTTTTACAGTCGGCTGCCGACCCTTCTTCAGACAATTACCACTATTTCAGGGGGTCGGACTACGACAGCGAGGCCACATATTCGAGCATCCTTGAACGGTATAAAAAATTTAACGGCCCCGACGGAAACTCGCCCACCGATGAGCAAAACCCTGAAACCTACCCAACGGCGGCCACTACAATGCCCAATGTTGAGGACATTAACCGCGACAACACGTTGAGCGAAACCGAAAGGTATTTCCAGTACAAGGTGGAACTGGACCCAAATAAAATGACAGTTGGCGAAAACTATGTTACCGATGTATATCATGCCCAGGGCATCAGGTTGCCCAACGGACAGGTTGGCGACGTAAAATGGTATCAATTTAAAATACCCGTGCGCGACCCGCAAAAAATCATCGGCGGCATACAGGATTTCCAATCCATAAGGTTCCTCAGGATGTTTATGAAAGGCTTCGACCGCCCCATGGTCTTGCGTTTTGCCACCCTCGAACTGGTACGTGGCGAGTGGAGAAGGTACCGCTACGACCTTTTGTCGCCCGGCGAATATATCCCCAACGATATCCAAAGTGAAACATCTTTCGATATCTCCTCGGTAAATATTGAGGAAAATGGCAAGCGTGTCCCAATCCCTTATGTCCTCCCACCCGGTATTGACAGGGAATTAAACCTGGGGACCACCAATTTGCAGCAGCTCAACGAACAGTCGATGGTGTTGAAGGTTTGCAACCTGATTGACGGCGATGCCCGCGGTGCCTATAAAACCACCGATTTCGACTTTAGGGAATACGGAAAGTTACAAATGTTTGTACATGCCGAAAAGGGATTGGAAGACCAGGAACTCAATTACGGCGACCTGACCATTTTTATCAGGATTGGGGCCGACCTCACCGAAAACTATTACGAATACGAAATCCCGTTAACATTTACGCCCTGGTACACCTCGCCCAGCGACCCCACTGCCATCTGGCCCGATGAAAACAGTTTTGATATAGATTTATCAAGGCTTGTTAATTTTAAGCTAAAACGTAATGAAGCCCTGCGCGAACCCGGTTCGGGCGTATTCCTGAACGTGCCCTATTTTGCTTATGACGGGCCAAACAAAGTAACGGTTTTGGGAAGCCCGAGCATCAGCGCGGTAAAATCAATCATGATCGGTATCCGCAACCCAAAGAAAACATCGTTTAACGATACTGACGATGGTGAGAGCAAATGTGCCGAAATTTGGGTGAACGAACTTAGGCTTACCGATTTCAACACACAGGGCGGCGCTGCTGCAACAGGACGTATCAAGACCGACCTTGCCGATCTGGGAAATGTTACCCTCTCGGGACTTTACAGCACCCCGGGCTATGGAAGTATCGAAAAGAAAATCAGCCAGCTCTCGAAAGAATATATCAAAAATTTCGATTTTTCGACCAACCTGGAGCTGGGTAAATTTTTTCCTGAAAAGTTCGGTATCCGCATCCCGATGCACTTCGACTATTCCGAATCGAAAATAACCCCGAAATATAACCTGCTTGACCCTGACATCCTGCTAAAGGAAGACCTAAAGACCTATAATTCCAGGAGGGAACAGGATTCAATTAAATCGCTGAACGAGGATTTTGTGATGCGCAAAAACCTGAATTTCATCAATGTGAGAAAAGACAGGGTTGGCGCATCGGCCAAAAGCCATTTTTACGACATCGAGAACCTGGATTTTACATATTCCTATTCCGAGTTATTTGCAAGGAATGTGGATATAGAATATAACTATGAAAAAATCTACAAGGGGGGGGTAGGGTACAACTTCAACAACAACCCTAAAAATTTCAAACCGTTTGGCAAGATGAAAATTTTTAGCCCAAAAGCACTGGCACTTATCAAGGATTTTAATTTTACCCTGATGCCCAAACTTTTTTCGTTTAGGACAGATATGAACCGGGAATATAGCAAACGGCTACTGCGTAACAAAAGCCAATACGATGTAATTATAGAACCCACATACCTGAAAAAGTGGGATTGGAACAGGAACTATGACCTAAAATGGGACCTTGCCACATCGCTACGGCTCGATTATAAAGTTGATGTCAGGTCGTATATCCAGGAACTCCCGGGCGGTATCGAACAAGACGATCCCCTTTACCAGGAGAAAAAGGACCAGGTAAGGGAACAAATCCTGGACCTTGGGACCAAAAGCCTTTATACCCACAACTTCTCGGTCAACTACACCATTCCAATAAATAAACTCCCATTGCTTGATTGGGTGAATGCCACGGCCCGCTATCAAACCAACTATACCTGGACGGCCTCACCGATTTCGTTACAGGAGCGGCTTGGCAACCAAATAGAAAATTCAAATACAATTCAATTAAATGGTAATGCCAGCCTCGACAGGCTTTACGATAAAGTGCCGGCCCTAAAGAAAGTAAACCAGGGGAAGAAGGGCCAAGGCAGACGGGGCGGGCCAAGGACACCTCCACAGAGAAAACCTGAACAGAAAGCCGATACAACCGAAACAAAACCTAAAAAAAACTACTTTAAAATAGTTGGTAATGGCGTACTGAAGTTAATGATGGGTTTGAAAAGGGCATCACTCTCCTATAATCAGGGCAATGGCACATTAATGCCGGGCTTTAAGCCCGAGCCGGGAATAGTTGGGAACAATTGGGGCATGGATGCACCGGGCATTGGATTTGTTTTTGGCAGCCAGGACGACATCAGGGGAAATGCAGTGCGGAATGGATGGCTGACATCTGATACTTTGCTCAATACAGCGTATGTTACCAAATTTAACGAGCAGATAAATTTCAGGGCAACGGTAGAGCCAATCAAGGATTTTAAAATAGAAATAACCGCCGACAGGACATATAGCCTTATCCATCAGGAATATTTTAAAGCTGATGCCTTTGGGGAATTTAACTCATTTTCCCCAACCGACATGGGAAGTTTTAGTATGTCATTTTTTAGCTGGAAGACAGCATGGGTAAAGGATGACGATAAGAATATTAACCCAAACTTTGAACAATTAAAAGATAACAGAAAGGTAATTGCATTTAGGCTGGCCGAAGAAAACCCCAATTGGTCAGGCATTACCGTTGATTCCACCGGATTTCCTGAAGGGTATAGCCCTACACACCAAAATGTTTTACTTTACTCATTTATGTCGGCGTATGCAGGCAAGGATGCCGCAGGTTATGACCTTGACCCCATGCCCAAAATACCTATGCTTAACTGGCGGGTTACCTACAACGGGCTTTCAAAAATAGAATTCCTCAAAAAATATCTGCGCAACGTAACGCTTACACATGGTTACCGAAGTTCATACAGTATAGGTTCTTTCCAATCCAACGTCCTTTACGGCAACCCTGATGCACCGCCCTCGGCAGTTGATGCCAGCGATAATTTTATAACCGAATACCAGATCAACCAGGTAAGTATAATGGAACAATTCAGCCCACTTATCACGTTTGATATGACCTGGGTGAACAGCCTGATGACCAAATTTGAGATAAAGAAATCACGGAGCTTGTCGATGAGTTTCGTCAACAATCAGTTGACAGAAGTTACCAGTGATGAATTTGTGGTTGGTTTGGGCTACAGGTTCAAAGATGTGAAGTTTGGCGTACGTACCATGAGCGGCACCACCCCTGGCACCAGGAGAAATGTTAACAGCGACCTGAATGTTAGGGCCGACTTTTCCATCAGGTCCAACAAAACTGTGCTCAGGAGGTTAGATGAAGATATCAACCAAATATCAACCGGACAAAAAGTAATTTCCATTAATACCTCGGCAGATTACATGGTAAACCAACGGTTGAACATCAGGCTGTTTTTCGATAAAGTCATCAACAATCCTTACGTCTCCTCCCAGTTCCGAAATTCAACTACCAACGGCGGGGTAACATTGAGGTTTACTTTGGCCCAATAAGTTTTTTTTAATATAGTGATGAAAGCAAATACATTGTTAATACGTCAGGAAGGCAGAAGGTTGGATTTTAATTGGGCTGAAAGAGGAATGTCATTCCAGGTCCAGTTCATAAAAAA
>NIVA01000058.1 GCA_002254335.1 Bacteroidetes bacterium 4572_114
CCCTTTTCGCGGAACAGCATTTCGTAATGGGTGCGGATGGACAAAACCTCTTCGCTGCCCGGGTTTTTGTCTATATCATAACTATGAAAATATAGTGGCAGGTTTTGTTCTTTTATAATTTGCAGGGTATAATCAAAAAAAGCAGTGTTGTCGGTTTTCAGGTGGACGATACAGTTTTTGTTGCAGATGTTCCGGTAACGGTACAGGAATTCGGGGGAGGTGAGTCGTTTTTTGATTCTCGGTGTTTGTGGTTGGGGATCGGGAAAAGTAATCCATATTTCATCCACTTCGGCAGAGATGAAAAATTGTTCAATCAATTGGATGCGTGTTCGGATAAAGGCAACATTCTTCATGTTTTCTTGTTGGGAAGTCTTTGCCCCCCGCCACATGCGGGCACCTTTTATATCTACGCCAATAAAATTTTTATCCGGGTGTCTTTGTGCCAGGCCAACTGTAAATTCACCCTTTCCACAGCCAAGTTCGAGTACGATGGGATTTTCGTTTTTAAAAAACAATTTATCCCATTTGCCCTTTAATATAAAGCCTTCCGCCAATTGTTGATAGTTGAGTTGGAAAAAGTTATCGAAGGTCTCGTTTTCGGCAAAGCGTTCTAATTTTCTCTTTGTCACAGTTGGGTGGTTTTATTTATCGAATGGGTTATCAGTCTCCGTTTATCCGTTATTGGGTTTCAAGTTTCAAGTTTGAAGTTTCAGGTTTCAGAATGACTAACTGTGGACAGTAGATTGCTGACTGAAGCCTGCCATACGAATGAACACTATTTTCTCAAAATCCAGGCTTGGGGATTAAGGCTTTCCCTAACTACTTTCAATTCGGTTATTGCGTCATTTTTTCTCAGGTAGGCAGAAATGCTCACCCTGTAATACCCATTTGCTGCCTGTCCAATTAAACAGGATTTATCATATCCAATCTCCTTGTATGACAAAATCAGGCTTTCGGCATTTTCAATATTACCGAATGAACCGCCGATGAGATGATACATTTTTTGTTGAATGTTTTGTGGGGGGGGCAGGGGAGGGGTTTCCACCATTGTTTCAGCTTTTATTTCCGGTTTAGTGGCAACTTCTTTTGACGTTTCCGCCTCAGTTAAGTTGGGTATTAAAGATGCTTCTTCGGTTTTTATTAGCGTGGGTTTTGCCTCTGCAGATACTGGTTCGGAATCCTTGATATCAGCAATTGTATTTTTAGTTATGCCATCATCTGATACCTTTTTAGAATTAACAGGCACAAGGCTGGTTTCACTTTTCAAGAGCCCGTTCCATATTTGGGTTTCCATCGAAACCCAGCCAAGGACAATAAATAAAGGAAAGAGCACCAGTGCCCAGGCGATAGATTTATTACGTTTTTTAGTATTTTCCCTTTCACGCCGGTCGGTGAATTTTATTTCGGGTTTTTTTGGGGCCTTCCTGAAATTGCGGCTGATCATTGGCGAAATAAAGCTGTTGAGGCCATAGGATGCCTTGAGGTAATTGGTCTTTTCGTCCTGGTCAAAAAGCAGGCTGCCTTCAACACCGGCATAAAGGACACCTATTTTTTCCAGTTCGACCCGTTTACCTGATTTAATATCTGAACGGGCATTTGTTGAAAAATCATCAATAATGGCAAGGGCCTCAGAAAAAGAGAGTTTTTCGTTTTCTGCTATGTAATTGGCCAGCAGGCCATCGTTGTTGGTTAATTGTGGGTTGAATAAAATAGTTTTGGAAGGTGGCTGAAAAAGGTGTTGCACCGGATGGATTTTTGCCGGGGCATAATTGCTCACAAAGCCACCAAGCCCGGGGATAATTACACACTCGTGATTAAATAACAAACTGCTGATACTTTGGCTGATATCCATGATTGAAGTGCTTAAGTTCGAACCGCTAAATTAATACATCTTAGCTTAGGTTTTTCAAACATTTAAAATTTTTGATAAATCTTCCTCGCTATCAATGGCAATACTTTCTAGTTCAGTCTCTTCTGCAAATATAGAATAACCATTTTCTATCCATCGCAATTGTTCCAGCATTTCGGCAACTTCAAGCTTGCCTTTTGGAAGGGTTGTTATTTTTTTCAGGGTTTCGGTTTTATAGCCATAAATGCCCACATGTTTAAGATATGAATGTTGGTTCTTCCATTTTACTTGTTCAAAACCTCTTAAATAAGGAATTGTGGCACGGCTGAAATAGAGTGCCATGCCATCTTTATCAAGGACAACTTTTACAACATTGGGGTCGAACAGCTCTTTTCTGTTGGTGATTTTTTTTACCAAAGTGGCAATTCCAACATTTTCATTTTTAAGCTGAATGGCCACCTTGGTAATTTGGTCTGGGTCAATAAACGGTTCATCTCCCTGAATATTAATGATTGCATCAAAAACATCTCCCTGTCGTTCCAATGTTTCAACCACTTCACCACAACGCTCAGTGCCACTTTCATGCCTGGTTGACGTCATCATGGCCATCCCCCCGAAACCCTCGATTTCGTCAAATATCCTTTCATCATCAGTTGCGATGATTACTTTTTCGAGAAGCGTGCATTTTATGCATTGTTCGTAAACCCTGTGTATCATGGTTTTCCCCTTGATATCCGCCAGGGGTTTCCCCGGAAATCTTGATGATGCATATCTTGCCGGTATTATTCCTGCTATTTTCATTGATTGTTTAGCTTAGTTCCCCTCATTGTATCTCTATGAATCCTCTACGGGGATTTTATATTTCCTATGTGTTTTTGTTACAATTATGCAACCTCTACGAGGTTATCTTCCAATGCTCCACCACTCCACCTCTCCACCACTCCACCTCTCCATTCCCCCCCTACTTCTTCTGCCCAAATTCCATCAGGAATGCTTTGATAAAAGCATTGATCTCCCCATTCATCACGGCCTGTACATTTCCGGTTTCGTGGTTTGTCCTATGATCTTTCACCATTTTGTAGGGGTGCATCACATAGCTCCTTATTTGCGATCCCCATTCAATCTTTCTTTTGCTGCCTTCTATCTCTGCAATGGATGCTTGTTTTTTACGCATCTCAATTTCATATAACTGAGATTTCAACATCCGAATGGCTTTATCGCGGTTCTGCATTTGCGAACGGGTTTCCTGGCACCCAACTATAATGCCCGTGGGCTGGTGCCTTAACCTTACGGCAGTTTCAACCTTGTTTACATTTTGCCCTCCCGGCCCACTTGCCCTGAAGGTGTCCCAGGAAATATCAGCAGGGTTTATGGTTATTTCAATGGTGTCGTCGATCATGGGATAAGCATATACCGAAGCGAATGACGTGTGCCTTTTGTTTTGGGAGTCGAACGGAGAAAGACGGACCAGGCGATGGACACCATTTTCACTTTTTAGGTAACCATAGGCCCAATCCCCAACAAATTCGAGCGACACCGATTTTATGCCTGCAACATCAGCCTCCTGGAAATCTATTTCTTTAACCTTGTAGTTGTTAAGGTCGCCCCAGCGGATATACATCCGCATCAGCATTTCGGCCCAATCCTGGCTTTCGGTACCACCGGCACCGGGATTGATGTGGAGGATTGCCCCGAGTTTATCTTCTTCGCCACTGAGCATATTTTTGAATTCTATATCCTCAACAAGTTTCAGGGCAGTTTTAAAATGTTGGGCCAGTTCTTTTTCAGTAGCCTCGCCTACTTCAAAAAACTCATGGATTATTTTTAATTCTTCAAAGGAAGCCAACACTTTGTCGTAAGCTTTAGTCCAGTATTTTTTGTCGTTGATGGATTTAAAAGTCCTCTCGGCATTTTTGGGGTCATCCCAAAATCCGGGCATAAGGGTTTGTTCCTCCTCTTCTTTTATCTCATCTGTCTTTTTGTCGATGTCAAAGATACCTCCTCAGGGCTGTAACTCTCTTTTCCAGCTCTTTAATGTTTTCGGGTTGTGCCATTTTTTTAATGCTTAAATGTGTGAATGTTGAGCGTAGCGAAATCCCGCAACTGCGGGGCTTAAATGCTTGAATGCTTGATTGTGAAAGTGATGTTTATGCTGAAACACATCCATGATTAGGCTCTTAAAAGCCATTATTGCTAACATGTTAACGATGTTTTTTCGATGTATTTATTTGTCAGTAAATAGTTTCCCACAAATGGCTTTCATTTTCAAATTTGTTAATCATCAAAGAGACCGGTCTAAAAACGAAGTTTTTGAAAATTAGCGAAATTTTATTATTTTCAAACGCGTGATTATGCGATAATTAGAAAATTATATTAGCGCATTCGCGGCAAAAAAGGGCTTTTTAGACTGGCCTCATCAAATTAATTTAGATGCTTTTAACAAATTCATTTACAATTTCTGGTTCATAGCCTTTTGAAACCAGGTATTGTGTGATTTTTTGTTTTTTTATGGAAGGTTCAAACCTTTCCAGTCCTTCAAGTTTGTTTATAATCAAAAGCCTGATATTATTATTGTAAACATCAACATCAATATTTGCTATTGCGCCTGCAATAATCTCATCTGAAATGTTTCTTGATTTTAGTCCGGTTTCTATTTTATGTTTCCCCCACCTGTTTTGGTTTATTTTACTTCTTACAAATAGCCCTGCAAATCTGATGTCCGACAAAAAACCTTCTTTTTCCAGTTGATCGATGACCTCTATGGTTTGTTGTTCCCCTAACCCCCAGCCCAATAATTTTTTCTTTACATCTTCACTACATCTTTCCTGATAAGCACAATAGTGCCGGGCTTTTTTTGAACCTTCATCTAACGATAAATATGAGCTTTGTTGCATCATTTTTACAACATCAATAATTCACTTACTAATTTTGGGACTTCTTCTGCAGCTTTTCCCTGAATTGCCGTGAGGTTTGAAATATCGGAAATGTGTTTTGCATTGGGGTCGATATAATATTTCGGGACTCCATTGGGCACCTCATAAATTAGGCCGGCCGCAGGGTAAACTGCCAAAGATGTCCCGATTACAATAACTATATCGGCAGACCTGGTTATTTCGGCTGCACGGGAAATCATGTCAACCGGCTCGCCAAACCAAACCACATGTGGCCTTAGCTGGCTGCCTTTTTCGCATTTATCACCCACCATCCATCAATATCATAAATTAAAGATGCATCGCCAGTACTTTGTGATTTACGGAGTTCCCCGTGAATATGCAGTATGTTTTTTGATCCGGCCCTTTCGTGCAAGTCATCAACATTTTGAGTAACAACCTGCACATCAGTTTTCGACGGATATTGTAAAATTCAAGCACTAGTTCCGGGTCGCGGCCCCAAGCATAGGGGCTGGCCACCTCCTCGAAACGGTATGTCCGCCAAAGGCCATTGCTGTCCCTAAAAGTTTTCAGGCCACTTTCGGCACTCACGCCTGCGCCGGTCAAAACCACTATTCTTTTCATTTATGGTTGTAGTTTATAAAAAAAGGCATTCCGTGATCAAGTGTACGAAATGCCCGTAAAAATTTATTTTATCATTTTTATTCAGGCCCCAAAGAGGTTCATGCCCTCCAGGATATTGGACACCCCTCTCACCTGATCTGCCGAATCCATAAGCATTTTATGTTCCCTTTGATTAAGGTTCAGTTCAATAATTTCTTCAATACCATTTTTCCCCAACTTAACCGGGACACCAATATACAGATCTTTAATGCCATATTCGCCATTCAGGCGTGCACACACCGGGAAAAGCCTTTTCTGGTCGTCCACGATGCTCTCGGCCATTTGTGCGGCAGCAGCACCAGGGGCGTACCATGCCGAAGTCCCCATTAGGTTTACCAATTCCCCGCCGCCTTTGCGTGTCCGATCAACAATTTTATCAATCTCATCCTTGCCCAGCAATTCCGTAATTGGTATCCCTTTCACAGAAGTATATCTACGGAGTGGCACCATTGAGTCGCCATGGCCACCAAGCAAAAGGGCCTGGATATCCTTGGGCGATACATCCAGGGCATTGGCAAGAAAGGCTATGTAACGGCCGGTGTCAAGTATCCCGGCCATTCCAAATACTTTGCGCGATGGTTTATTTGCTGCTTTCCATGCAACATGGGTCATTACGTCCAATGGGTTGGAAACTACTATAACAATAGCTTCCGGCGAGTATTTTATAACTTTTTCGGTAACATCCATTATAATACTGGCATTGGTCTTGATCAAGTCGTCGCGGCTCATACCGGGTTTACGCGGTATGCCTGATGTGATAACAACAATCCCTGAACCTTTAGTTCGTAAATAGTCGTTTGTAACACCAACAACCCTGGTGTCAAAATTGTTAATGGCGGAAGTTTGCCAAATATCAAGTGCCTTGCCTTCAGCAACGCCTTCTTTAATATCCACTAATACAACCTCTTTGGTGAGGTTTTTATGTGCTATGACATTTGCACATGTTGCACCAACGTTTCCGGCGCCAATTACTGTTATTCTATCCATTATTTTAAGTTTTAAAGCTAAATTAATTTGTAATTAACTACAAAGGTAAATGTAAAAATTATAACTATGATTATTTTCCGGGCAAATTATCAGCAGCCTGAATTAATGAAACTAAAATTCAAAAACTTTCTATGAAACTTTGCCATCTACATTATTTGCTGTACATCAGTATTTAATGACCTTAAGCATAATAGGGCCGCTATGATCAAGGTAACAAAACCAACCAGCCCGAGCAAAAGGTAATCGTTGACAAGGAGGCCGAAAATATAAAACCCCTGAAAAAATACTGTTGCCCCTATACCTGTTTATGATTTCATATTACAGATATTTATAAATTTACCACAAATTTACTGGAATATTTTAGAACACCAATAAAAATTAAAGGTTCTACTAACTTTTTAATGGATAATTTCTAACACAAAGATTTATATCATATTGACATAAATGACGGATGACGGGTGACGGATGTCGGATGCCAGATGTGCAAATGACTGAAATGCTATTGTTTAACGACATGGCAACATCGGGCATCGGTCACCGGACACCAAACCCTTGCAGACAATTAGTACATATTTGTTAATATTTTCCACTAAATTCGTAGTAGTACCAAATTAAAAACAAACAGCTTTGGAAGGTATAGTAATTAAATCAACAGGCAGCTGGTTCAGGGTGCGCTCTGCCGCCGGCGAGGAGACTGAATGTAAGCTCAAGGGCAAGTTTAGGATTAAAGGGATAAAAACCACTAACCCGGTAGCGGTTGGCGATCATGTTGTTTTTAAGAAACAACCAAATGAAAACGTTGGCCTGATACGGGAAATCCGGCCCAGGCACAATCATATCATCCGCAAATCCACCAAATTATCCAAACAGTCGCATATTATTGCAGCCAACATCGACATAGCAATTTTGGTTGTTGCCCTAAAGGATCCATTGACACCCATCGGGTTTATTGACCGTTTTTTGGTTACTTCCGAGGCATATCATATTCAGGCAGCTTTAGTTTTTAACAAAATTGATATTTACGGGCAAAAGGAACTGAAGAAGCTCAATGAACTGACCTCGATTTATGAATTTGCAGGATACCCATGCCTCCAGGTTTCGGCACTTACAGGGCAATATATCGCCCTGGTTACCCAATTAATCAAAAATAAGGTCAGTCTGTTTTCGGGCATCTCCGGGGTGGGTAAGTCAGCATTGATCAACACAATTGAACCTGGCTTAAATGTGAAAACCGGTGATATCTCAAAATACCATAGAACGGGCAAGCACACGACGACCTACCCCGAAATGCACCCTCTGTCATTCGGTGGGTTTATTATCGACACGCCTGGTATCAGGGAATTTGGGCTGGTGGATTTCAAAAAAGAAGATATTGCTGAACGGTTTCCTGAAATGCGAAGGTACATGCACAGTTGCCAGTTCAATAATTGTACGCATATCCACGAACCCAAATGTGCCGTAAAAGAGGCTGTTGAAAACGGCGACATCCCCCAATCAAGGTACAACAGTTACCTCAGGATTTATAATGACGATTATCTTGAAAAGGACGAATTTTCTTAATTTTGTGGCCTTGATTAGTTTGCAGCAATTATATCAACTAACTTAATTAATCATCAAATGACTGTCAACCAATTGATCAGTAATTCAATTATACCACTTCGGAAAACCGACAGCGCAGGTACAGCCCTTGCCTGGATGTACGAATCCAGGGTAAGCCACCTTCCGGTTATCGACGGGCAAAGTTATGTGGGCCTTATTGGTGATGTTGAAATCTTGTATGTTGAAGATCAAAACACAAAACTATCAGGGTTTTGCAGCAACCTGCCCAGGCCATTTATAGCTGGGGGAGAACATTATTTTAATGCCTTACAATTGATGATTGGGCAGGGCCTGTCTGTTTTGCCTGTTTTGGATGAAAAGGAATACTACCTCGGTGCGATAACACGCGATAAAATCCTTATTGAAATGGCCGGTTCAATATCGGTACAAAACCCGGGAGGTATAATAGTCCTTGAGATAAACCAAAACGATTATTCGTTAAGTGAGATTTCAAGGATTGTGGAATCTAATGACACCAAAATACTGAGCCTAAGCCTAAAGTCTGTCCACAATTCAAACAAGCTGGAGGTTACACTTAAACTTAACCGTGTAAATATTGAGGGGGCCATTCAGTCATTAGGGCGATTTGATTATGAGATTAAAGCATATTTCGGGGAAAACCGGAAAGATGATGATTTACTGCTCGACCGATATGATTCGTTGATGGCCTATCTTAAGGTTTAAAGCTCAAAATCCAAAATCCAAATGATTAGATTAACAGTTCTGACATGGAAGAAATTGATATTGAAAATATTTAGTGTTTCAAATTTCGAGTTTAGGTATTTGAGCTTCATTTACGAGAATCATTGACTTTTGCAGATAAGCATGAGGTGTTTTATATTATTGGTGTTTTTATTGGTTATTTTTAAACCTTCTGCCGTTGGTCAAATAATTAACAGGGAGGTGGTTAGAAACGACAGCATTCTTATCCATTCGGATATTAAGGACGAAAGTGTACGGTTTATCATCGACTCAATAAGTTTAACTGGCAACAAACAAACAAGGGAAAATATAATTTTAAGGGAACTGGTTTTTTTTCAAAATGACACAATCCCTGCTTTTAGCCTTGTGGAAATTATTAGAAAGTCAAGGGAAAACCTGTTGAACACCTCACTTTTTAACTTTGTTACGGTTGAAGATTCAATAATTTCCCGGGGCAGCATTTCCCACATCATTATTAAAATCAACTTTGTTGAGCGGTGGTATTTATGGCCTTTTCCGATTTTCGAAATTTCGGGCAGGAATTTTAACAGTTGGTGGGAAGAGAAAGATTTTAGCAAGGTTAATTATGGTATGTTTTTTATCAAGGAAAATTGCCGGGGCCGGATGGAAAGCCTGAAATTATTACTTCGGCTTGGCTACGATGAAAAATATGAAGTGAGTTATGACATTCCATATATCAACGAAAAGCAAACTTTTGGTGCCGGCCTTGGGGCAGGTTGGTCCCAGAATCACGAGGTAGCGTATCAAACGGTTGATAATAAATTGGTTTATGTTCACAATGAGCAGGATTATATGATAAAGAACTATTTTTCGTATTTTAACCTGACACATCGGCCTAATTTTTATCAACATCACCTTTTTCAGGCATCCTACAATTTTTACTCATTTGCCGATACGGTTTTAAATCTCAACCCTGACTACTCCTATAATAATGATAAAACCAACGAATATTTTACCCTTTTCTATAAATTTGCCGTCGATCACCGCGACTTTAAAGTTTACCCTCTCCAGGGGCTTTATTATGATTTTTCAATATCAAAAAGCGGGCTTGGCATTTTAAAAAATGGCGATATCAGTATGATGGATATTGCGGGCTCGTTTAGGAAATATTGGGAACTGTCGAAAAAAATCCACGTTTCTACGGATTTATCAGGTAAAATTTCCACAAATCGGGACCAACCCTATTTTTTTCAGCAGGGAATGGGCTATGGTAGAAATTTTGTTAGGGGTTACGAATTGTATGTAATTGAAGGACAGAGCTATTGGCTGTCGAAGAATACTTTCAAATATTCACTTGTCCCCACACAGGAAAGGAAGATAGGTTTTATTAAATCAGAAAAATTTGGGAAGGTACACTATGCGCTGTACATCAACTGTTTTTTTGATTTGGGATATGTACACGACTATAATAATATTGAATACAACAGCATGAGCAATAAATTACTGTTTGGCTCAGGTATCGGGATTGACTTAGTTACATATTACGACATGGTTTTTCGTGTGGAATATTCAGTGAACAGGATGGGTGAAACAGGATTTTATGTACATTTTAAGGATACGCTTTAAGGTGGAAAGTGAAAAGTGAGAAGTGAAAAGTGGATAGTGGAAAGTGAAAAGCATTAAAGTTTAGAACTTAACCCAAAAAAACAATATTGGGCCCGGTTTAAAAACGAAGTTTTCTTAATTAGCGAAATTTATTAATTTTTAAACACGTGATCATGCGATAATTAGAAAATTATATTAGCGCATTCGCGGCAAAAAATGGCTTATTAGACCGGACTCATTAATAAAAAAAAGTTGAATTTAATATGCAAACCAAATTAAAGGGGGGTACAATGAATGTTGCATTATTTGGGAAATCATTTTCTGATGAAGGTGCAGTTTATCTACAGCAATTGATGGATAAATTAAAAAGTGTGGATTGCCCGTTGATGGTTTATGGGCCTTTTCTTGAGAAGATACAAAAAAAAGTAGCCATCAAAAGCCCGGTTACAATCTTCAACACCCATGAGGAATTAACATCAGGGGCCGACATCCTGTTTTCCATCGGCGGGGATGGGACAATACTCGATACCCTGTCGCTGATACGGGATTCGGGCATACCAATCCTTGGGGTAAACCTGGGTAGGCTGGGGTTTTTGTCGAGTATTTCCAGGGAAGAGATCCTCCCGGCAATCGATAAGGTAATCCAGGGGAAATACACCATTGACCATCGCGCAGTAATTTCATTGCAGTCGCCCGAAGGCCTATTTGGAAAAGTAAATTATGCCCTTAATGAACTATCGGTTACAAAAACCGAAACCAATTCGCTGGCAGTGGTCGATGTTTTTATCGACAATAAGTTTTTAAATACCTATTGGGCCGATGGTTTATTAGTGGCAACCCCTACAGGTTCCACTGCTTATTCGTTAAGTTGCTACGGGCCAATTGTAACCCCTGGCTCCGAAAATTTTGTAATTACACCCATTGCCAGCCACAACCTTACAGTGAGGCCAATAGTTGTGCCCGACAGCAGCACAATCCGTATCCATCTGGGTGGGCGCAACCACCAATATCAAGTAGGGCTCGACTCCCGGTACCAGACCATCGGTACCGGCACTGAGCTAATTATTGGCCGTGCCGATTTTAAAATAAACCTGGTTCAACTCTCCAACAAAGACTTTTATTCCACCATCCGCGACAAACTGCTTTGGGGCAAAGACAACAGGAATTATCCCGCCTCTTTTAAAATAGGATAAAACGATTAAGAAATGCCCACCACCAAATACTAAAAACAATTTAGTTGAGTTTTATGGTTTGATTAAAAAAAGGTAATACTGTGTTATTGCAACTGTTGTATGCATAGAGGTTTAATTGCAAAGCGTAAATGAATAAGAGGATTTTTAACAGCAAATTTCTTTTAACTTTAATTGTAATATTTTTGGTGGCCTGTCAAAAAATTGACAATAATAAAATACCACCTATTATAATCCTAAAAGGGGATAATCCACAGCGGCTCATTGTTGGTTGTGAGTACAATGATCCAAGTATAGATGTCCTCGACGATAAATCAGATGCCCTTAATATTTGGGTTACTGACAATATAATTCCGGATTCAGTTGGGGATTATTATGTTAATTATACTGTAATTGATGCCGACAGTAATGTTTCTATGGCACAGCGCAAAGTAATTGTCGAGCCTTTTTCAATTGATGATTATGCAGGGAACTATATGGTTTTCGACACCCTTGCCCCATTTTTTCTTGATACAACTTATCAGGCTTCGGTAACAATTAAAAATATGATTGGCCATGTTATATCTCAGGATATTGAGTTGGGTGTGTTTGGGGGAGGCTCCTATTATCTTGGCGAATTAAACCCGGGCCAACAGTTCCTTTTTACAAATCCTGCATTTGGTGGGGTGATCCGATGGAATTTTGATGATCGCTGGGCATTGAAATTAAATGGTTACCGGGGGAAACTTTCCGGGGATGATGCGGTAAGCAAAGTTAATGAAATGAGAAACCTCAGGTTCAGTTCTACACTGACTGAAATTTCGACTGCGATAGAATTTAATTTTTTCCCTTATTTTACCGGGAGCAACATCACCTACCTCACGCCCTATTTATTTGTAGGCCCCGGTTTTTTTATTTTTAACCCAGAGGCCGAATACGATGGAGAGATGATTTCGTTACGTGATATTGGCACTGAAGGCCAGAGTAGGGAGGAGAGGTATAGCTTGTATGGTTTTGCGGCTGTTTTTGGCATGGGTTTTAAATACAGTATCAATGGCCGCCTGGGGCTTGGTTTTGAATGGGGCATGAGAAAAACCTTTACCGATTATATTGATGATATCAGCACAACCTATTATATTGAGTTCGATGACCTTTCGCCAGGCGAAATAGGCAGGGCGCAGTTTTTATCGGACCCTTCATCAATAAAGCATAAACCGGAAATGCAGCGGGGGAATTCCCAAAATAACGATTGGTATTCCTTTGCAGGGATTACATTAACATACAGGTTTACAATTGGTGAGAAATCAACTTGTTCAGATTTTGAACATTCTAATAATTAATAATACTTTTGCAGCCGTTTTTGAAACAGCACAGCGCAAATGAGCCTGAAAGAAAAAATTGATATGGACAAACTTCCCCGGCATATTGCCGTCATAATGGACGGTAATGGGCGGTGGGCAAAAAAGCGTAGTAAATTGCGCATATTTGGCCATGAAAACGGGGTCGTTTCAGTTCGGGAAACTGCTGAAGCTGCTGCCGAATTAGGTATCGAATACCTTACATTGTATGCGTTCTCAACCGAAAACTGGAACCGTCCACGGCGCGAAATTGAGGCTTTGATGGGGTTATTATTGAGGACTATCAGCAAGGAGACAAAAACACTACATGAAAACAACATCAGTTTGCAGGCTATTGGCGACCTAAGGTCACTGAATAAAAAAACATATAGCCATTTGATGAAAGCAATTGAAGATACCAGCCACCACACAAGGATGAAACTAATACTTGCGTTGAGTTATAGTTCGCGTTATGAACTGGTGGAGGCTACAAAAATGATTGCCGAAAAAGTAAAAAGAGGTGAAATTGATGCCGATGATATAAATGAACAAACAGTTACCGATCATCTCTTCACAAAAGATTCCCCAGATCCGGAACTGCTGATCAGAACCAGTGGCGAATACAGGATAAGTAACTTTTTGTTGTGGCAATTGGCCTATACCGAATTATATTTTACTGATAAGTTATGGCCGGATTTTAGGAAAGAAGACCTTTACGAAGCCATTATTAATTTTCAAAACAGAGAAAGAAGGTTTGGTCGCACAAGTGAACAGGTAAGTGAGAAATAGTTAAAAATGAGGAAAAGACCGCAACCAATAAAACAGACTTCTTTTGCATTCCTGCTTTCAGGATTTTTAATCCTTTGCATGGTTTTGTCCCCGCTATTTGCATTAAGCCAGATTTCAATTGGCGATGAGGTGCTGGAGATAGATTATTCCGATCCCATAGATTATGAAATTGGCGGGATAACAGTATCGGGCGTAAAATATCTTGATCAAAATGTTTTGATCATGATATCCGGCCTCACCGTTGGGCAAAAAGTAAAAATCCCTTCCGATAAATTCAGGAATGCCATCACCAAATTGTGGGACCAGGGCCTGTTTGAATATATTAACATCACGGCCACCAATGTTAGGGACGGTATGGTGTTCCTGAACATTGATTTACGTGAAAGGCCACGGTTATCAAAATTTACCTTCAAGGGTGTTAAAAAAGCCGAGGCCGATAACTTACGTGAAGAGATAGTAATTGTTAGGGGGGATGTACTTACGGACAACCTTTTGACCAATACCCGCAACAGGATAATAAACTATTATACCAAAAAGGGCTACCTTGATGCTGAAATTACCCTGGTACAAACTGCTGATACCGCCAGGCCAAATAGTGTAATCCTTGATATTGATGTGAAAAAAAACGATAGGATAAAGATTTATAACATCAACATAAAAGGCAATAAGTTCCTTTCTGACCAGCAAGTGCTAAAGTCGATGAAGGAAACCAAGGAGAAAGGGAATTTTAAACCCTTCGATAATATTGAGCTTTTGCTTTGGGATGCCATAAAAACTTTTGCCCAGCTTCAATTTGATTCCACCATAGTTTTGGCCGAGGATTATATTAACGAAAATATAAAAGTCAGGATTTTCAAATCTTCAAAATTTATTGAAGATAATTTCGATGAAGATAAGGTAAAGGTCATCAGTAGATATAATGCGCTGGGGTTTCGTGATGCGCAGATCGTAAGCGATTCCATCTATCGTCACGATGACAAGACAATAAATATCGACATGGAGATAAACGAAGGTGACCGTTATTACTTTGGCGATATTGATTGGGTGGGCAACACAAAATATACCGATGAATTCCTCAGCACAATTTTAAAGATCAGCAAAGGTGACATTTATAATCAGGAAGCCCTTTCAACAAACCTTTCATTTAACCAGGCCGGATTAGATGTTAGTTCGTTGTACCTGGATGACGGCTATCTGTTTTTCCAGGCCAACCCGGTTGAGGTAAGGGTGGAGAATGATACCATTGACCTGGAAATAAGGATCAGGGAAGGGAAGCAGGCACGGATTAATAAAGTAATGGTTATTGGCAACACCAAAACCAACGACCGGGTTATTATACGTGAGATCAGGTCGAGGCCCGGACAGTTGTTTAGCCGCTCTGATGTAATCCGTACTACCAGGGAACTGGCCCAGCTAAGGTTTTTTAACCCGGAGAAAATAGAACCCGACATCCAACCAAACCAAATTGATGGGACCGTTGACATTATTTATTCTGTTGAAGAGACCTCGGCCGACCAGATAGAGCTTTCAGGCGGATGGGGATATGGAAGGATCATTGGTACGCTTGGGCTTTCGTTCAACAATTTTTCGTTGCGCAACGTCTTCAAAAAGGGTGCCTGGAGGCCTATCCCGTCAGGTGACGGGCAAAAACTTTCGTTGCGGCTTCAATCATATGGGCGTGGATATATCAGCTACAGCGTATCATTTACAGAACCCTGGCTCGGCGGAAAAAAACCTAACTCCTTCAGTGTGTCCTATTACCACTCATTATATTCCAATGGCCTGTCTAAAAACAATCCCGCCCGGTCGTCATTTACCACCGATGGTTTATCTTTTGGGCTTGGAAAACGTTTGCAATGGCCGGATGACTTTTTCAGCCTTTTCCAATCCATCAACCTGCAGGTATATGATTTGAATAATTATAGGAGTATTTTCTCTTTTGGGGATGGATCAGGGACTTATAACAATATCAACTATTTGGTAACCCTTGCAAGGAATTCCATCGATGCGCCAATCTACCCACGTTCAGGGTCTGAGGTGTCATTGTCCTTAGAAGTTACCCCGCCATATTCAGCATTTTCTGATAAGGACTACGCAATTATGGAACCCAAGGAAAAGTATAAGTGGATAGAATACCATAAATGGAAGATCAAAGCTAACTTTTACACTAAGCTTTTTGGCAACCTTGTGTTGAGTACCCGTACACAGTTTGGGTTTCTCGGTTTATACAATAAAGACATTGGCGTTACACCGTTCGAAAGGTTTTATCTTGGTGGCGACGGCTTGTCGGGTTACAACAATTTAGATGGCCGCGAACTTATTGGGATGCGCGGTTATGGCAACGAAACTATTACCCCGGGGTATTACATGAACACTAATATTGGCGGTACTATTTATAGCAAATACACACTCGAATTAAGATATCCGTTATCGCTCAACCCAAGCGCGACCATCTATGTCCTTGGGTTTCTCGAAGCCGGAAATTCATGGCTCGATTTCGCCAATTTTAACCCATTTAAAGTTTACAGGTCGGCAGGGTTTGGTATGAGGGTGTTCCTTCCAATGTTCGGTGTTTTGGGCCTCGACTGGGGTTATGGCTTCGATGCGGTGCCCGGCATCCCCGGAGCCAACAAAGGACAGTTCCACTTCTCTATTAACCAGTCGATTGATTAAAGGGAATGGTGGAAAGGTGGAAAGATGGAATGGGGAGGAATGGAGTCCCGAAAACTTTCGGGATGGAGTATCCATACGGATTCCCTACGGTCGTTGGAGTATTGTCGCATTGCAACATTGAAGCATTAAAGCATTGAACCCTTGAACCCTTGAATCATTTTTGGAATGTTATTTGTAATAACCCACCTCAATTATTTTAATGTAAATTATTTTTTGGAGGAAAAATCATGAAAACACAAACATCGTTCAGCAAGCTTTTCGCATTATTTACCCTCTTGTTATTTCTTTCGGCAGGATCGGTTTTCGCCCAGAAGTTTGGTTATGTCGATACCGATTACATTTTGCAAAACATCCCCGAATATCAGGATGCACAAAACGAAATAGATGAATTATCGAAGCAGTGGCAGGCGGAACTTGAAGAGAAATATGCCGAGGTTGACAGGATGTATAAAACCTACCAGGCCGATGCCGTTTTGCTTCCCGAAGACATGAAACGTCAACGAGAGGACGAGATCATAAAAAAGGAAAAGGCAGTAAAAGAGCTGCAACGGCAAAAATTTGGCACCGAGGGCGAGCTTTTTAGCAAACGGCAGGAGTTGATAAAACCCATCCAGGAAAAAATATTCAACGCCATAGAGGAAATCGCCACCAAGAAAAACTATGCTTTTGTATTTGATAAAGCCAGTGGCCCGGTAATTATGTATGTAAATGCAAAATTCGATATCAGCGATGATGTGCTCGACCAGATTGGAAGTATAATGGGCGTGCGAGGAAAATAATTTTAGCTTTTTGTTTGCCGTATAAATGAAGGTGATCGCTGTCTTAAAACGAAGTTTTAGAAAATTAGCGGAATTTTATTGTTTCCAAACACGTGATTACAAGATAATTAGAAGTACATATTAGCGCATCCATCCAGACGGACTTGCTTCGCTTCGTACGGACAAGTTTAGCGACTAAATAATGTTTTTGGCCGGGACTCTAAGATAGACATTAAATTGCTGGTAATGTAAAAAAAAACCGTAATTCTAAACGAAATAAATTACTTTTGCCAACGCAAAAAAATTAACATAACATATTTTAATTGAATAAATTGAACAAGATGAAAAAGACAGTAAAAGTTTTAGCAATTCTGGTTTTAGTAACATTTACCTTTGCAGTAAATACTCAAGCCCAAAAATTCGGGCACATTGATTTTGCCAAGTTATATTCTGTTATGCCAGGCCAGGATTCGGTAAGGGCAGTGTATGAAGCCTATGCCACCGGTTTACAAAACCAAATGACCACCATGCAGGCCGAACTGGAAAACAAGTTTATGGAATACCAGGCCAACCAGGCAACCATGTCCAACATTATTATACAGACAAAAGAGAGGGAAATCCAGGATTTACAGGCCAGGATCGAGGAGTTTAACCAACAGGCGCAACAAGACCTGGGGGAAAAGGAACAGGAACTTACGGCACCAATCATAGAAAAAGCCCGTAAAGCCGTTGAAGATGTAGCCAAAGAAAACGGATACACCTACATTTTTAACAGTACCGAAGGCCTGCTTTTATATGCTGCACCAAACGACGATGTGATGCCGTTGGTAAAGGCGAAACTTGGAATGTAACAAAACCGGGTGAAAAATTAAAATTAAAGTCCCTCAGATTGCTGGGGGACTTTTTTTTGGTTAAGCCAACACCTGCCCGATTGTGTCATTCAGGCAGGCCTGCCCGACTGGACTGGTACAGGCGGGGATCCCCCACTGATTTTCACAGAGAAAGGATAGGGGTATAGGGTATAAGGCCGACCAGGCATAGGGTATAAGGTTATTGGGTGTAGTGTGAACGGTGAAATTGAATTGATCGAGATACTCAACGCTGCAAAACCCCGCATACCTCAAGGTAAATTGTCCAATATAAATTGTCCAATATAAAATGTCCAATTACCAATTTATTTTGGGTTTTCATTTTACATTCAACTCTTCTGTTCAATATTTTATATGATCTTTCTTCATTTGGATGGCCGGAAGATAATGCCGGATGTAATCATCAATAAGTTGCTGTACACGCATTGCCTTGCCTGCGGATTTTTTATCTGCACACAAGGGTATTAGCCCCTCCCGATAATCTTTTTCCCACTTTTCTACATTGTCAATATCCATTAAAACCAAATGGGCAAGGTTTTGAAGGAAAAATGTTTTTTGCCTTGCTGTTGCCCCTTTTGATTTAAAGTTGTTGAGGGCAGCAATTAATCCTGCTTTAATTTCCGGATCGGACATGCCCGGGAACAAATCGAATATTGGCCGAATAAGAACTACATACTCAGGTAACGCAGCAGGCAACATGCGGACGTACTCCCCCGTAGTGCCAAATTGATAAATGATCCGGTCTTTCTCAACTGTCACCGGGTAAATATCTTGTGAATAGCCTGAAAAAGATTGCCAAATAATAAATATGGCCGGGAGCAGGATTTTTATTTTAGATTGAATCATCATTTGTCAGGATTATTAATTACAACTTTGCCCGAAGCTACCTTGCCCCGCTTACTTAAAATGCTTACCTGGTAAAGTCCGGCTGGCCAGGTTGAGGTGTTAATATTGAGGAAATCATCAGTATTCCCCACATTGTGCCCGAAAACTTTTGCCCCCAAATTATTGTAAACAACTACATTGCCTTGATGTATCCCATTCGGAATTTCGATTTTTATATGGCTACTTGCCGGATTGGGCATAATTTTTAAATCCGGCAAACCGGTAACCGGAATTTCCGGTACAGAAACAAATCCCCCGTTGGTGGTTTTGAAAAGTTCGTTGTTGCAGGCCCAATATCCCGTGGTTTCACTTACCATTTGTACTTTATTGTATCGTTCCATTATATATACCGGGAATGGAACTTTGTATTGTGATGACCATGTTTGCCACGCATCATTCGTATATGCCAGGTTAAAGGTATCAACGAATGAGCCGAAACCGGAAGTGACTATCACACCATAGGCTGATTCCAGGGTGAGCAAGTCAAGGGTTAACAAATAATCCGGCATTTCCTGTTCTTCCCAGCTTAAACCCTCATCCGTTGAATAATAAACCATTCCGTCGCCGGCTTGGGCATAAATGCAATTTCCATCAAGGCTAACATCCAATTTTTGAAACTGCTTATCCTGCGGAAGTTGAAGCATTTGATCCCAGGTGTTACCCTGGTCTTCACTACGGAGGAGTATGCCTGTATAATTCGGAAAGATGGGATTATTATCTGAAAGTTCGAAAGTGGCCAATACAACCTGTTCATTCAAACAGAGGATATGATCGAAAAAACCGGGTACATCGGTAAAATAAACCTGTTCAGCAGGTGCATACGGTCCAATTCCCTCCATTTTGAAAATGGCCTTACCAAAATTGGAGTTTTCGATACCGAATGTCCCACTAAATCCCAATTCCAAATTTAAAAAATCTGTGGCATCCGGGACAGTAAAATCAACACTTGCATAATCCCAGAATGTTCCTCCGGTAAAGGTGACCATTAAATTGGAGAAATAGGATTGAGCAATGTAAGTCTCAGTATCAAACATAAAAAAATCCTGCATTTCTGCTGTTTGAAATGGTGGCTCTATGGTAAACCAGCTTAAACCTCCGTCATGGGTTATTTCAACAAAACCATTATCGGCCAGTAACACCCCGGTGTCTTCACTAAAAAATTTAGCATTGTTCAGGAGATAACTAATTGGCGGGGAATAAATATATTCCCACTGGGCTTTCTTTAAAAATTTTCCGCTCAATAATATTTGATTGTTATCTATGAGGCTGACAATATAATAACCCTCATAAAGGCCTGAAATATCGAATACTTCTTCTGTTACATATTTTCCAGTTTCCTTTTTTATGGCTATGCGGCCAAAAAGATCAGTTATTTCAATAACTGAGCAAGTGATATTTTCTGGAAGTATAACTTCCACTTGGTTTACTGCAGGATTAGGGTACACATTAAGGATTTCCACCTTTTTCCTGGGTTGTGTGCTTTTCACGCCGGTTGTTATATCGCAATTGCAAATTATTACCGTGCTGTCGATGGGGAACGGGCAAAGGCTGTCGTAGGTAAAGTTCCCGTTGTACAATGTATCCCACTCTAATTGGGAGTTTACCTTCAAAGCATAAGCGTCATACTCATTATCTGAATATACACCACCGGTAACTATGTATTTATCATCATGGGTTTTGGTCAGGCAATCTTCTATGGCATAGCCAATCTCATTATCAAGTGCCTTATTGATGTTTCCCAGGCTATCCGTAATTATCATTCCTATATGTACACCCTGCGACAGCGATGGCGTTGTACGGGTTACCATAAAAACCGCGGTATCATTTATAACATCGAAAGCCCAGGGAAGCGAAAAAACAATGGAATCCCCAAACGTGTGATGGTGCGACAGCAACTTGCCGGTATTGTTGATTTTTAACAAAACCGGAGTGGAAGCGATGGTTTGATTTCCATATTTTAGGTATCTGGTGCCTCCGGCATAATAATTTCCATTCAGTTCAAAAACACTTCCAATTACTCCATGGAATTCCTCCTCGTCGCGCTGTGTGAAATATACCCCTACCCACTCTTCATCCCCTTCGCTGTTGCATTTCACCACCATATTTCGGAGCCAGAACAAGTCAGGGTTTGCAGTATCGCGGTAATAGCCACGGCCACCAAATAAAAAACCATTATCACTTGTGTTGATCAGGCTGTACATATCTTCATTAATAATATTTGGGTATTCTGATTGTGGCATAATATGTTTTATCCACAAGAAGTTTCCATTCGCATCCAATTTAACAAGTTGAAACCGGTTGTCAAAACCTCCTGATTCGGAAGCGTACCGGGTATGCAAAATAATATCGCCTGATAAGGTGTTTAATACCTGAACACCATAATTCCCACCAACAATATTCCATATTTTACACCAATCCAATGTACCACAAGCATTTACTTTAAACAAAACAGGATCGCCCCAGTCATCAATTTGTGTGGATCCGCCAGCTATCAAAAGGCTGTTGTCAGGTGAATATCTTGTGAGGCAACCTACATAAATGCTTTGATACGGATGTTTATAATATTTCGACCATAAAATATTGCCGTTCACATCGGTTTTGTTTAGCCACAGGGCATCCCAGTTTACCCTTGTTGCCTGTATAATTCCCATGTCGTAAGTATTGGCAACCCCGTAAGTATTTTCATAGCGGTTGGGCATGCCGTAAATCCGCTCCCATGTTTGGGCTGTTACGGCCTTAAAGGCTGTCAACAATAATACAAATATTATCAGCAAGCTTTTGGTTTTCATGAACACATTTAATTTTAAGCAGCCCGGCAGGACAAGGTTGAAACATCCTACCGGCACTGCAAAGTTTTTATAAATCAAAATTAATAAATTATTGTAAGCTTATTGGTTTTTAATGTTTTTCCGTTGCCGGTAATCCTGCACACATACACACCGGGTTTAATCCCTGTAACTTCAACTACCATAAGGCCACTTGCATTGCCAAGGAAAACCTCTTTAACAACAGTTCCCGTCAAACTACAAATACTCATTACAAGAGCATCCCCGGTCTCATCAACCGGATATTCGATAGAAATGCTTTTTTGTGCCGGGTTTGGAAAAATATTAAATCCTTCTATTGTAGTATTCACACTTATTGCTTCAAACCTGTCGTAAGGGAAGCCCGATGATTTAAAAGGGCTTGGTTTGAGAATGGGTTCATCGTAATTGATCATCCCAGAAGATATTAGCATATTACGAGCAAAAGTTGCTGGCTTTCCTGTTGCCTGGGCAAAGAAGCCGGCCAGTTCGGCAAGTTGTAAACTATCGGGCTGATAACTGAACTGTCCGTTATTGATAAGAATATTAAAAAGCGAAATGTAATCGGCATATTCAACAATTTCTTCTGCTGAAAGATTAAACTGTAATGGAATGCCGGATAATAGTGAGGTGGCCTGAGCAGTGTTTCCTTCTTCAAGATATAGCATTACAAGCTTATACTTTGCCGAAAGTGATGCTTCATTTTCGAGTAGTAATTTGGCACTATCAATATTATTATTCATATAATGGGCAAGCAGGAAATTAAATATATTGTTCCTTATGTTATCAATTGCATTTTCGTTTGCAACGGTCGTTTTTAACACACTATCCGACACATAGGGTGAAATGGCCAATAGCTCGTCCTTTGTATCATTGGCCGTAGTCGGTACTGTAGTTTCAACCTGGCTTTCAAGGGATGAGGTGTTTCCGTTATCAACCAGTACATTATATGTTTGTTCCAGGATGCTCAGGTCACTGCTCAATTGTTCATATTCGGCTAACATCGATTCACTTCCTGATGACCCTCCCCCTGTGTTATCCGGGCAACTTGTCAATGGGTTATAAGGTATAGATCCTTCGCTGATGGTTACATTAATACTGTATTCCTCGGGCTCAACTGGATAAACCTGAGGATTATTATGATAGTAATAAGTAACCGGATCGCCTTCATTATAGATATGGTACTCGTTTTGACCCCATTCTGTAAAAAGATTTCCTGCCGGTTCAGCGGAAGTGCCCTGATATATTGCAATCCCTTTATATGGCAGTTCATCATCCACTATAACTGCAACATCATATAGGCATTTATAAAAATCGTTACATTTTAATTGAAGTCCGGTCGTTGATCCACGGTTTTGGTTTTGGGGTTGGATACCGATAAATAACCTTTCGAAAGAATTTCCGTAGTCTTCATTATTGTCATCTCCCGAATTATTAATAATTAAACCATGAAGTAAGTTGTCAAAGCCATAAGGTATAGTAAAATCTGCAATTAAGGAAATATGGTTATTGCTAATGCAATAGTTTGTGCTATTATCAAAAAAATACCGTATGACTCTGTTGTATAAGTCAATGGCAGATTAATTTCATTGTTGGATAAATTTACATTATCAAAACCGGAAGCATAAATACCTTTTAACACACCTTCAGAATTTGGAAATCCGTTGTAGTTCCTGTGAACACCAAACTTTGTGTTCAAAACAGAAAATGTTTTGTCAGTGAGGCTATTTATTGCATAAATACCATAATATAGTGCATTGAACATGGATGGCTTATAATCATCACATGGCGATTGTTGAGTTAAACATAAATAATCGACCTTAAAACTTGAATTAACACTATATATACCTATTCCTAATTCCGAAGTCCAAGTTTCAGTGTAAGCGTTAACACTAAATATGTTTTCAAATTCACAACCTTTAAAATCAATTCCCCTTACCCCTGTAAGTTTAACGAATACATCGTTAGTAAAAGTTTCGAAAAAATATTCTGTTTTGTTGAACCTGACATTTTTAAAGTAACTAAGATTTGAAAATATTTCACCACTTATCGGGTGATGGTTTTCATAAGGCCACATGTCGATGGATACTTTATTATTGTAAAATATAGCAGTATCAGCCATAATAATTCCACCACTAGCTATACTTAAAAACTCATTGTATTTTCTGAAAGTTCCAACGGCTATTTTAGCATATTCTATCCTGGCACTATTTTTCAATTCAATTTTAGCCTGTGTTTCCGGTGTTAACTGGCTTTGATTTACATCCCCCCAAAGTTCAATCCCTTCCCAGAGAAAAGAATTGTTATAAGTAGTTAATAAACCACCATCAATAATCAGTAATCCTCCCGGTTCAACTATAATTTTTGCATTTTCTTTGAAAAACAATTTCGATTTTACGGTAAGGGTGCCTCCAGTACACACTTTAATATAATCGTTGATTATCTTAATACCATCAGCTCCTTCAAGTGTAATGTTTTGGCCATTACTAATAATGATGGGTTGTGTACTGGTAGTTGATATATCCCAGGCTGTTGACACTGCTTCATATGCATTTATCCTTCCATTACCAAGCAGACCTGCATAATTTGGATTAATGTTATCAATGTTATCACAAGTCAATTCGATTATTCCTTCAACTAACGCAGGAGGAGCGTCCGGTATGATTGAAAAAACTAAACCAGCTAGACCAGCTACAATTGGTGTCGCAAAAGAAGTACCAGTAACATAATAATAGATTGGTCGATATTGGTTATCAAAAGTCGTTGAAATCACATCGTAGCCTGGGGCACATACATCCACCTTGTCATTATGAGTATGTATTAATCCTCCGGGGCCTTCATGGGAATCATTTTGACAGACACTTGAAACGCTGATAACACCATCATATGAAGCGGGGTACCTGTAGCAATTAGGTGTACAACCCGGAGGACTTCCACCGTTACCTGCACCTGCAATAATGAGGGTCCCATTGTCTCTTATTAGGTACATAACTTTTTGAACAGATTCAGAATAAAGACAAATTGCAAAACTTGCATTTACTATTTTTGCTCCTGATAGAGATAATTTTAGCATACTACTAATCCACTCTGGATACTCTGGATTAAGATTGTATCCTAAAAGGGAACAATCATACCCTATCGAACTGATGCCAATACCATTGTTAGTTTCTGCTCCTACACAACCCGCTACTGCTGTACCATGGACAGTGGGTGTATTAGCTGAGTTTACCATTGAGATTTTTTTATTAAATCAGGATGTGTGTACAGAAACCCCTTTTCAGGTATTCCTATTTTTATATTTGGATCACCTTGCGTATAATCCCAGGCTTGTTCGGCATTAATAAGGTCAAGCGCCCAATTATTTCCCAGTTCAGGATACAAAAGATGGTAGTCATCTGGCGTATGAGATGGATAATAATTTGGAATCAATTCTATATATTTATAGGTTCCGTTATTATTATCATAAAGTAGAGACATGAGCATTTCTTCATTCCCATGACATTTTAATGTATAGACATTTTCTAAATCATATTTATAGGCGTTTGGAAACGAATCAACAATTGGGAATGACTTTTCAAATGCATAAACACCATATTGGTTGAATAAGTATTCAATATCAGTGTTATCCAATTCTACAGCAATAGTGTCCCCAATGTTAATAAACTCTGGGATACCGGATTCATCTTCAACATTTACATATAATTGTCCTGTTAAAAAACTTTGGGAAATTGATGCTGGCGGTAAAAAAAGTATGCACATAATTGCAAAAAAAACAAAGTTGTATTTTTTTTCATATCAAATATTATTAATTGGTAAATAAATGGCAAATTATAAAATCAAAAAGTATTATTACATTTTAATAGTAAAACAATTAGATAAAGGTAAAAGAGTGATTTATGGAGGGAATGCTTTTTGGGAGTAAATTGAATTAAAGGGGTTGCTATCATTGATTTTTTGATTTTATGCACGGCAAAAATAATTCAAAAACATGAAGAAAGCAAAATAATGTAGATTTGATTTCATTATTCGATATTTTCTTTTCCGTTTAAGGATGTCGCCAGTCCTATGTTTAATGTGTGATATCAGATGTTTCTTCTTCAATCAAAACATCAAACATCTTACATCAGATATCATATATCTTCTTCCTTTAAAGCACTCTCTTCACAAATCCTTCAATCATTCCCAGTGTCTCTTTTTTAGCCTCAACAAACCCTATATGCCCAACACCCCCAAGAATTAGCATTTCAGAGTGAGATGGGAGTATGGCCTGGGCCATAATATTTTGAATGGGTATCCTGGAATCATCCTTTCCGGCGATAAACAAAACAGGGAGTTTTGTGTTTATCAACAAACCCAGGTTGCCTGCACGTTCCTTCATCCCCTGGAGGGCCGCAATAATTCCTGATGTGTTGGCAGATTGGTTTTGTAAGTTTTGTATCTCACCGGCAAACTTTTCAACATTGGATTTTGCAAACAGTTCGGGGATGAATTGTTGGATAAACCCTGCACGGTTGAGCTTTACAATGTTGATTGTCCGCCGCCGGTTTTCTTTGGCCTCTGCATTATCTGCTGCTGCATGGGAGTGGAACAAGCAAAACCCTGCCAGCAGATCAGGAAATTGTTTGGCAAATTCAAGGGCAACATACCCTCCCATCGAATGGCCAACCATAACACATTTATCTATTTTCAAGGCATCCAAAACAGTTTTAACAACTTCTGCCATCAATGCCATCGTGTGAACTTCGCCCATGACCGGTGTGCCACCATGCCCGGGCAAATCAACCCTTACCACCCGGAAGGATTTTGAAAGCACATCCGTAAAATCATCCCAAATATGCAGCGACTCCATAAAGCCATGCAGGAGGACAATGGCTTTTTCATTACCTTCATCTTTATATGAAACCCTGTGGGTTTTAAATTTGATTGTTTCCATATGATAAAAATTTAATGAATCCGGTCTAAAAACTAAGTTTTTAAAATTAGCGAAATTTACTTATTTTCAAACACTATATTATATGGCAATTAGAGAAGTTTATTAGCGCATTTGCGGCTAAATATGGCTTTTTAGACCGTACCCATAAAATTATTTCCGTCAACCCCATAATTTCCTGTGCTAAACAGTTTCTAAAATTACCTTCCAACTTTCAACAACAAACAACAAACAACAAACACCGAACAACAAACACCTACCCTCTCCCTTCCATCAGCCCCTCAATCTCCCCCACCTCTCGCGGGATGTTCTCCGTCAGGTCAACCGGGCCATTTTCGGTAATGAGGATGTTATTTTCGATACGGATGCCAATTTCTTCGTCACCCAAATAAATCCCTGGCTCGCAGGTGAACACCATCCCTGCACTAAAAGGTTGGTGCCTGTCAACAACATCATGCACGTCCAGGCCCATGTGGTGGGCCGTGCCATGCATAAAATATTTTTTGTACAGTGGTTTTTCAGGGTCTTGTTTTTTAACATCTTCCTTGCTTAGAAGTCCAATTTTAATCATTTCCCCTGCCATCAATTTGCTAACGGACTTGTTGTATTTTTCCATAGTATTTCCAACCACCATTTGTTTGATGGCCTTTTTCTGCGCCCTCAACACTAATTCATACAATTCGCGCTGACGGGGGTTAAACTTTCCATTCACAGGTATTGTCCTCGACACATCGGCAGCATAATTGGCATATTCAGCCCCGAAATCAAAAAGTATCACCTCACCATTTTTGCATATATTATTGTTTTGGATGTAGTGCAACACACACGAATTGGCCCCCGATGCAACAATGGGCTGGTAGGCACTGCCTGTTGCACCGTTCATCACAAATTCATGTTCCATCTCCGCTTGTATCTCATACTCTTTTACCCCGGGTTTTACAAATTTCAGCATCCTCCTGAATGCCTTTTCGGTAATGTTGATGGCTTTTTGGATAAGTTCGATCTCTGTTTTGGATTTAATCATCCTCATATTGAGCAGCACAGGTGCCGACCTGCAATATTGGTGGGCTGGGAATTTTACTTTTAAATCCTGTGCAAACCGCTGGTCGCGTGATAAAATATCAGAACTGTATTTGGGATATTCATAAGTGTTGAGGTAAACTTTTTCCGACCACACCATTAAATCCCTCAGAACCATTTCAAAGTTATCAAGCCATTGCACATTCGCGATACCGGAAATTTCTTCGGCTTCTTGTATGGTAAGCTTGTGGCCATTCCAAATCACCATTTGTTCGTTGGTTTTTATGAGGAACAGTATTTCCCTGTTTTTGGGTTCAGGATGATCTGGCGCTACCAATAAAATGCTTTTTTCCTGGTTGATGCCGGTGAGGTAAAAAAAATCAGATTGTTGCCGATAAGGATAAAGCTGGTCGCCGTTGCGTGGATATTCATCATTCGAATTGAAAATGGCCACTGCTTTCGGCTGAAGGTATTTTGAAAAAGTTTTTCTGTTCCCTTGAAAAAGTTTTTGATCGATGGTTGTGTGTTTCATAGCAACGGTATGTTTATTTAATCAAAATAAAAATTACATCTAAATCACTTTTTTTATTGATCTTTATCATTTATAAAGTATAGTTTTGCTGGTCTCAATACAAAAGAAGGTATTTTTAGAAAGTTAGCATAAACTTTCGTGATAAAAAACTGAAAAAACAAATCTTATGAGTAGTTCCACATTACATTATTCATCGATCACCAAAAAGATCATCATGGCCCTGGCCGGCCTGTTCCTAATCACCTTTTTGTTCGTTCACCTCGGTCTCAATTTAACGGTGTTACTGCCAGCGGGCGAAACCTATGAAACAAATCAAATATTCAACATTGCCGCCCATTTTATGGGGACGAATATTTTGATAAAGATTTTTGAGGTAGTATTGTTTGGTGGCTTCCTAATTCACATTTTGTATGGTTTAATCCTTCAAATACAAAACTGGTTGGCCAGGCCAAAAAGGTATAAGGTTGAAGGTTGGTCGCATACTTCAGTGTTTTCAAAGTTTATGATACACACCGGGGCATTGATTTTTATTTTCCTGGTGATACACCTGATGGATTTCTATTTTAAGGCTAAGTTTTTTGGTGAGATTGATCCAGTTTTTTACGATGGCAAAGAATACCATGACATGGGTGCTTTGGTAGTAGAAAAATTCCAATACCTTGGATTTGTGATTGGATATATTGTGGTTCTTATTTTTCTGGGGTTTCATTTACATCATGCTTTTCAGTCAGCATTTCAGTCGTTAGGCCTTAATCACAGCAAATACACGCCATTTATAAAAGGTGTAAGTACCATTATTTCAATCATACTGCCTGTGGGATATGCCATCATTCCCCTGACAATTTATTTCAGCTAATTAATACTGCATAATTGAATTTATTATGATAAAATTAGACTCAAAAATACCTGAAGGGCCAATAGCCGAAAAGTGGACCAACTACAAAGCCAATCAAAAATTAGTTAACCCTGCCAACAAAAGAAAACTAGAAATAATTGTAGTTGGTACCGGGCTTGCCGGTGCCGCCGCCGCCGCGAGTTTTAGTGAACTTGGTTTCAGGGTGAAGATTTTTGGCATTCACGACAGCCCACGGCGAGCACATAGCATAGCCGCCCAGGGAGGTATAAATGCCACCAAGAATTATCCCAACGATGGCGATTCTGTTTACCGTCTTTTTTACGATACCGTAAAAGGTGGCGACTACCGTGCCAGGGAAGCCAACGTTTACCGTTTGGCAGAAGTTAGTAGCGAGATCATCGACCAGTGCGTGGCACAAGGTGTGCCGTTTGCCCGCGAATACAGTGGCTATCTCGATAATCGTTCTTTTGGCGGGGCGTTGGTATCCAGGACATTTTATGCCAGGGGCCAGACAGGTCAGCAACTTTTGTTGGGCGCATACGGTTCGCTAAGTAAAGAAATACACAGCGGTTCGGTAAAAATGTTCACCCGTGAGGAGTTGTTAGATATTGTTATAGTAGATGGCAGGGCCAGGGGGATAATAACACGCGACCTGATAAGCGGTGAACAAAAACGCCATGCGGCCCATGCGGTAGTATTGGCAACCGGAGGTTATGGAAACGTTTTTGGAAACGTTTTTTTCCTTTCCACCAATGCCATGAACTCAAATGGCAGTGCCGCCTGGAGGGCCTACAAGCATGGGGCACTGTTTTCCAATCCCTGCTTTGTGCAAATCCACCCGACATGTATCCCCGTTCATGGAGATTACCAGTCGAAGCTAACTTTGATGAGCGAAAGCCTACGGAATGATGGCCGTATTTGGGTGCCTAAAAATAAAGAGGATGCACAAAAGATACAAAAAGGCCAGCTAAAGCCAACCGAAATAAAAGAAGAAGACCGTGATTATTATCTCGAACGCAGATACCCGGCTTTTGGCAATCTCGTCCCGAGGGATGTTGCATCAAGGGCAGCCAAAGAGAGGTGTGATGCCGGCTTTGGTGTGGGAAACACTGGCCTGGCAGTTTATTTAGACTTCGCCGATGCCATTAACAGATTAGGCCGCGATGTTATCGAGGCCCGTTATGGCAACCTTTTCCAGATTTATGAAAAAATTGTTGACGACAACCCGTACAAAACACCAATGATGATCTACCCGGCAATACATTACACTATGGGCGGGCTTTGGGTAGATTATGAGTTACAAACCAATATCCCCGGGTTGTTTGCTGCCGGTGAGGCCAATTTCTCCGATCACGGGGCCAACAGGCTTGGTGCTTCCGCACTTATGCAAGGATTGTCTGATGGTTATTTTGTTTTGCCATATACCATGCAAAGCTATCTCGCCGATCAGATAAATGTACCGGATATTAAAACTGATCTTCCGGAATTTGATAAAGCGGAGAAAAATGTTCAGGATGAACTGGAAAAACTTCTCAGTATCAAGGGGGATCAAACGGTAGATACATTCCATAGGAAGCTTGGCCATATTATGTGGGATTATGTTGGCATGGCCCGCAACAAGGCAGGCCTGGAAAAAGCCATTATTATGATAAGGGAGCTAAGGGCCGAGTTTTGGAAAGATGTAAAGATACCGGGCGGTTTGACCGGTAAAAACGCCGAATTGGAAAAAGCCTGGAGAGTGGCCGATTGCCTTGAAATGGGTGAATTGATGGCCAGGGACGCCCTTGTTAGGGAAGAATCCTGCGGGGGGCATTTCAGGGAAGAATATCAAAGCGGGGAAGGTGAAGCGCTTAGGGACGACAAAAATTTTACCTATGTTGCAAATTGGGAATTCACAGGGGTAGAGGATGAACCCAAAATGCAAAAAGAGCCTTTGAATTATGAATTCATAGAAGTAAAGACAAGAAATTATAAAGAATAAAACGCACGGTTATGGATTTAACTTTAAAAATTTGGCGTCAGAAAGATTCCAGGTCAAAAGGAAGTTTTAAAACGTATAAAGCAAACGGCATTTCAGTAGATGCCTCCTTTTTGGAGATGCTTGACATTTTAAACGAGGAGTTGGTGCACAAGGGCGAAATGCCTGTAAACTTCGATAGCGATTGCCGCGAAGGTATTTGCGGGGCGTGCAGCCTGTATATTAATGGACGCCCTCACGGCCCCGATACGGCCATCACCATTTGCCAGGTGCACATGCGCAATTTCAAGGATGGGTCCACTATCGTGATCGAACCCTGGCGCTCGAAAGCCTTTCCGGTGATAAGCGACCTTATGGTCGATCGTTCGGCATTCGACAGGGTAATCCAGGCTGGCGGTTATGTTTCGGTCTCTACAGGAGGTATCCCCGATGCAAATGCCATACTGATAAGAAAAGAAAATGCCGATGAAGCTATGGATGCGGCCTCCTGTATTGGATGTGGCGCCTGTGTGGCATCTTGCAAAAACGCTTCGGCCATGTTGTTTGTTTCGGCAAAGGTTTCACAACTTGCGCTATTGCCCCAAGGCCGTGTTGAAGCCAAACGGAGAGTGCAAAAAATGGTAAAGCAGATGGACAATGATGGATTTGGCAACTGCACCAACACCGGTGCCTGCGAAGCCGAATGCCCCAAAGAGATAAAACTGACCAACATCGCCAGGCTGAACCGTGAGTTTATCGGCGCTAAGTTGGGGGCACAAAAGATGAAGATTTAGTTTTTGTTTTTTCATAA
>NIVA01000237.1 GCA_002254335.1 Bacteroidetes bacterium 4572_114
AAAGACGAATTGACTAATCTGCAAAAACTGATAAATGCAGAAAAAAGTGATTTGTTCGATGTTTTGGAATATGTTTTTGATAGCGATATTAAACCAATAACGAGAGAAGAAAGAGCAGAAAGGGCAAAAGCCACAATTTTTGCATTACTGAATGATAAACAAAAAGAATTTATAGAATTTGTGTTGAATAAATATGTAGAAGCAGGGGTAACAGAACTTGATCAGGAAAAATTACCAATTCTACTTCAAACAAAATATCAATCGTTGGAAGATGCTATGGGGATTTTAGGTGATGTTCAAAATATAAGTTCGCTGTTCATAGAGTTTCAGAAACATTTATACGAAAAAGTAGCATAATGAAAAGAGGACCAACCCGAAAAAACAAAATCAAGTCAGTGCTAAATTGAAGATGGGGAGATGAAAATACTTAAAGCCCGGCAGGTAACAATGTATATAAATAATTGCCGAAATAGCAGGAATATCAAATATTTTTATTGATTAACTATTTGAAGTAGTGTATAATAAAAACCTATTCGGTTTAATAATTGAATTTTAGTAATTTTGTGAAAAAAGAAAACATGGAAAAAGTATTAAGGGTTTTATCAGTATTTACTATTAGCTTGGTTTTAGTGTTTACATCTTGTGAGAAAAAAGACACCAATAAAGACACCAAAATATCTCAAACAACAGATATTTCCTTAAAATGTTTTGAACCTGAAGTAATTGTTAAAGGTGGGGGGGATAAAGAAGATTACAGAAAAGTTGTTGTAGAAGAATTGGTTAAAAAAGAAGAATGTAAATGGGAAGTAGTTTCGGGTATTATTGAGTATTATTATCAGGATGAAATGGTATTCTCAATAAATTTTGGTAATGGACAATGTGATGGAGTTGCGACCATAAGCTGGTTAGAAAATGAAACAATTGAAAGCAAAGTAGTTGATGTATGGAAATTATTTTTGAACGGCACAAATGATAAAGACAAAAAATATTTTGTAATAGAAGAGCTTGTTAAAAGCGAAGAATGTGACTACGAAATAGTTTCAGGAATAATTGAATATCAAGACAAAAGTGGTAATCCATATGTTACAATAGATTTTGGTAATGGCGAGTGTGATGGAATAGCAACTAAATGCCGGACAAAAGAAGGTGTTACCGAATGTGACGACTTTAATGTAGATTATTGGGGCGGAAAATTCAAAGATAAAGAATAATCCTTAATTCAAAGTAAAACTTTTTTTGGCTTAGCTTACCTAAACATTTCCCTGGCCCTTCTGCCGTTTCCGTTCTGTTTCTTCCAAAAGAATTTTCCTTAGCCTAATTGATTTTGGTGTAACTTCCACGTACTCATCCCCCTTGATATATTCCATTGCTTCTTCAAGCGAAAATTTTATTTCATATTTCCGGCCATTTTTTTCCTTCACTATAACTTGTGGTTGCCCAAGCTGAAATTCGTAACCCTCACGGCGCATGGTTTCAACCAAAATGGAAATATGTAAAATCCCCCGGCCATAAACCAATAGCTTTTCGGGCGAACCGGTTTCTTCGACCCGCATGGCCAGGTTCTTCTCCGTCTCCTTAAACAAGCGGTCGCGGATGTGGCGTGAGGTTACATAAATCCCCTCTTTGCCAAAAAATGGTGAGTTATTTATTGTGAACAACATGCTCATGGTAGGCTCGTCCACATTGATGGGTTTCATGGCTTCGGGCAATTCAGCATCGGCAATGGTATCGCCAATTTCAAAGTTTTCGATCCCCAACACTGCGCAAATTTCACCCGAACTGATCTCGGTTTTCACCTTCTCTTTGCCCAACCCTTCAAATCGGTAAAGCTCTTTGACCACCGACCTGGCCACCGACCCGTTCCTTTTGACCACCGAGACCGGCATCCCCATTTTTATGTTGCCGCGTGTTATCCGGCCCACGGCAATCCTGCCGAGGTATGATGAATAATCTAATGAGCTTATCTGCATTTGTAGGGTGCCGGTTTTTTCTTCCGGTGGCGGTATCACCTCCAGGATGGTATCAAGCAAGGCACTGATATCCTGTGTTGGTTCCTGCCAACCGTGCGACATCCAGCCCTGCTTTGAGGAACCGTATAAAGTTTGAAAATCAAGCTGGTCTTCGCTGGCATCAAGGCTGTACATCAGTTCAAACACTGCTTCATGCACTTCGTCGGGCGAACAATTTGGTTTGTCAACCTTGTTTACCACCACGATTGGCTTCAGCCCTAACGCAATGGCTTTTTGCAACACAAACCTGGTCTGCGGCATAGGCCCTTCAAAGGCATCAACCAATAAAATCACGCCATCGGCCATATTCAACACACGCTCCACTTCCCCGCCAAAATCGGAGTGCCCCGGTGTATCGATTATATTAATTTTAACCCCTTTGTACCTTACCGAAACATTTTTTGCAAGGATGGTGATCCCCCGTTCGCGCTCAAGATCGTTCGAGTCTAAGATAAGTTCGCCCATGTCCTGGTTATCGCGGAACAGTTTAACCTGGTGAAGTATCCTGTCAACCAATGTAGTCTTACCGTGGTCAACGTGGGCAATTATGGCAATGTTTCTTATGTCTTGCACTGATTTTATTTTAAGTAAAAAAAAAGAATTTGCAAAAGTATCCTTTAAAGCCAAACCGTTGCCTTACTTTCTCAAACAAAAATTATAGCCATTTCCCCGGTTAGGTCATTTTGGATGGCCTGCCGCACCTAATTTCCTTAGCGACTTAAAGTCGCTTAGGAAATATAAATGTTAATTCACATTTGAAAACATAAGGGAGCCTCTAAAAATAGTGAAGTTCAAGGCGCAAGCGAATTTAATACCGGAGTTTACTCTTGTAAATGAGGATTTTAAATTCGTGCAGTGATGCAGAAATTTGCATTTTTAGAGGTTATCATAAAAAAAAGCCGCTCAAAGGAGCAGCTTTTTTATCTGGGTGCCTGATGGGATTTGAACCCACGACCCCTGGAACCACAATCCAGTGCTCTAACCAACTGAGCTACAAGCACCATTTTAAAATGGGGTGCAAAGATAATACATTTTCAAATATGGTACTTTACAGCGACATAAAAATCAAGTCCTGTAAAATCATTAAAGTTGAAAAGCCCGCCAAGTTTTTCTGTGCCAATACTAACATAATGAAACCGGACAAACAGCCCTATACGGGGCTTATTAAAATCGTAAAGTGAAAATGGCATGTTCACCTCGAACTTCGATGTTTCATAACGTAAACTAAGTATTGCCTGTGCCGGCCTTCGCAATTGGTTGGCCGATATTTTTAATGGCAATACCAACACAGTGTTCAAATACCAGTGGGGAAAATATTGATAATCGGCCTGTAGGCTTAAACTTGTTGAGAGGCCAAGCCCAAACGATTTTGCTTGTAACGAGGCCGTGGGGTCACCGTAAAAAACTGTACTGAATTTTGCTGTAAGTTCGTTGATGCTGCCAAAACCAACTGTATCTACTTCATCCCAATACGCCCCCACATTATCATAGGTGTGTTGTTGGGCATTTTCCTTGAAATTAATTTTACCTAGGTCAAGTATCGATAAACCAACTTTATAGAGATAATCCTCATGCTCGTAGGCACAGTATCTTTTTGGCTTCGAGCGTGTGGGGACTTCCCGTTTCCGTGCATACATCATCCCCAGGTCAACAGCAACTCCTTTTCCTTTGAATGTTGCACCGCTTGCAGGATATTCGTTATTATCAAAATCCATAGGAATTGAAAAACCAATATCTGCATCCAGGTTTCTGATATCAAGTACTGAATCACTGACCAAAGTATAATCGACATTTCTTGACTGGATACTGGTCCCGGCATAGCCAAAGAGTGCCCTGATATTAATTCCGGCCGATAAAAAATTACGTCCTTGTTCTTTTAAAACGTATGAATAATTTGCACCTAATTCCCACCATCCCATAGTAGATATATCAAAGGCACCATGGTTGTAATCAATTCCCCATAAAGAGTCAAATTCCAGGCCCTCGTACATCATAACTGCAATATCCGGGGGCAGGCCGTGTACAGATGAAACCACCAAAGCCCTGGTAAACAGGCCAACCGATTGGTTGCCAAATGTAAACGATACCGAAGGGCCTAAAACATCAATACGTTCATATCCATTTACAGGTTTGCTTGTCCTGTAATAATCCACTCCATTGCCACTTTCGCCAATAACAGGAAGCTTTGGGTTGAGCGAAAGGAAATCCCCTAACCGGTAATCTTTTTTGTGGATATACAAAAAGTTGTTCTCCAGAAAAGTATTTGCGCCGAGTATGTTGATATCAAAGAAAATCTTTGAATATACCGTTGAGGCCGGATTAAGTTGAGATGAGTAAATCCCGCCATAATTGCTGGTTGTAAGGCCAATTTTTTCCTGTGAGGAGAGTGTGGGGGAAAATATGGTAAAAAACAAAAAAACAAACGAAAGATGTTTTATTGGATTACCGAAAAGATTATTAAACGTATTATTTGCAATAGCTTGTGCCAAAATTATTAGTTGTCCAGGTAGTAATTTAGTTATTGCTTATTAGTGAAGTAAAAGATTTTCATAAACCCAAAATGTTTTGTTTATTTGACAGACACTGAATCAAGTTAATAGTTGCCCCAATATTTCAAGTTGCCCCAATACTTCATGAATATTTAACCCAAATAACGCATAATCTCTAAAAATATTTATTTTTGTGCTGATCCAAACCAAACAAAAATTATTTAGTATGGAAGTTACCCGTATCTTTGACTTATTGGACAGGTATGCAGAGCGGTATCAGAAAGATGATGTACTGGCAGGAAAAAAAGACGGCAAATGGGTGAAATACTCAGCCGATGATTACATAAAAAACTCAAACTATTTTAGCTATGGCCTTTTAGGCTTGGGTTTCAAGCGGGGCGATAAGATTGCCACCGTTGCCAACAATCGGCCCGAATGGAATATCACCGACATGGGAATGATGCAAATAGGTGTGGTACATGTACCGATTTATCCAACCATCAGCCTTGTGGATTATGAACATATCCTCATCCACTCCGATGTAAAAGCCATTATCATATCAGATAAACTGTTATATGAAAAACTAAAGGGCCTCATCAAAAAAATTCCATTTATCCATCATGTTTTTACTATCGGCGAGGTGGAAGGTGTTAGGAACTGGCCGGAGATTATTGAAATTGGCAAAGCACTGGAA
>NIVA01000003.1 GCA_002254335.1 Bacteroidetes bacterium 4572_114
TACGGCCATGGAAATTACCTTCGCAAACAATTATCTTAGCTTCGTTTTCAGGGATACCTTTTACATCGTAGCCCCACTTGCGGCAAAGCTTAATAGCTGTTTCATCCGCTTCGGCGCCCGTGTTCATGGCCAGCACCTTGTTGTAGCCAAAATATTCGGTGATGTATTTTTCGAATGGGCCAAGTGCATCGTTATAAAATGCACGTGAAGTTAAGGTGAGGGACCTTGCCTGGTCCACCAGTGCGCCAACAATGCGCGGGTGGCAGTGGCCCTGGTTTATTGCCGAGTATGCCGAGAGGAAATCAAAATACTGTTTCCCTTCAACATCCCAAACATACGCACCTTCCCCTTTGGACAAAACCACCCCCAATGGATGGTAATTGTGCGCACCGTATTTGTATTCCATTTCAATTGCCATCTGCGATGTTATCTTTTCTGCCATAATGATTTATTTTTAAGATTTTTAATATGTTTTTTTAGACGGCAAAGATATAAATACCTTACCGGAAAAAAACTTTTTTGTTAAACAGATTTTTAAAGAAAACGATATCGTCACTTGTCATCAGTCGGCAGTCATGAGACGGCAGTCAGCAGTCGGCAGTCAACAATCTTTATAAATGAGAAGCCAAACCTGAAATTTGTGTAAGGGTTTAAATCCCTGACCAAAGGGATGGGATGGAAACCCTGATGATTAGGGACGCTATCCCCTCGTACCTCGGGGATTGCATCCCTTCCACACACCCAACCTGAAACCAATACCCCAAGTTTAACGTTTCCATGTCCTATGGCCGATGGAAAGTTTTGCTCCCCCAAAATCCAGAACAAATATCTAAAAGATACAAATGCTGAAGATATTGGTGTTTTTATGATGGTAACAGATTATAATGCCATTTTGGAGTTGCATTAAGAAATGAAAAAAAGGATCGGTTTCCCGATCCTTTTTATCTTTGAATTCCCTATTTGACTTTGTGCCGCAAAGGGAATTATTTTACTCCACCCCCTATCCCTTCACTTGCTTCTTAATCCTCTGCACATGTCCGCGTCCCAATGCTTTTACTTCGCACCCCAGTTCGAAATATCTTTTTATTTTTTCATCTGAGAGCATTCCAAATGCATCTATAACGGCAATCGGCCCACCTGCCCATTTAACAATATCATCCGGTGATAAACCTTTATATACTTCGTGGGGCACTGCAAAAATCACAGCCTCTACACCTTTTAACGATTCCTTTAAATCTTTTCCTACCTTAGTCTCGTTAAGATGCTCCTGGTTGCGGAAAAACCGTTTCCAGGAGGATTCGGGCGATGGGTAATTTTCCTGGCTTTCCAGTTCATACCAATGCTCTACAAAGGGATCGTGTACACGCATTTCGGCGCCGAGTTCAGTAAGTTTGCGCACTACCATTTCGCTGCCGCTGTAACGGGTGTCGCCCACATCCTCGCGGTAACTGGCACCGCAAATCAAAACTTCGGCCCCGGCAATGTAACGTGCCATGTTCCGCAGTGCATCCCGAACAAGTTGTGCCACGTGCAAGCCCCTGGTGTCGTTGATATCTATTGCTGTTGGAGTGATCTTAAACAGTGAATCCCCGTCCTCAAACCCCAGTATATGTCGATAGGACCAATAACCCAGTCCCCCATCTTTTGGTAGGCAATAACCACCGATGCCAGGCCCCGGAAATATCATATTGCTGTGTGTGGGCCTCATCTTTATGGCATCTATAACCTTGATCAGGTCAACACCGTTTCTTTCGGCAAAAATGCTCCATTCGTGGAGATAAGCCAAAATTGTGGCCCTGTATGAATTTTCAACTATTTTGGTAGTCTCCGATTCAATGGGGCGGTCCATCACCGTCAGGGGAAAATCCTTTGTGTTGAGCACTTCGTGAAGGAATTTCTCGACCCTGTTGCGGGCCTCGTCATCGCAGCCGCTGCACACACGCCAGAAATCGCGGATACTCGAAACATATTCGCTACCGGGCATCACCCTTTCGAAACTATGTGCAAGCAAAGGGACAGAACCGATACCTCTTTTTGCAAAGGCTTTTTTGAGGATAGGCCAGGCCACAAATTCGGTGGTACCGGGGGCAACTGTGGTTTCTATCAACACCATGCAATGGGGCTGTATGTTTTCGCCGATGGTGCGCATGGTAGCTTCCAGGGCGGCCATATCGGCCTCGCCGGTACGCATATTGCCCAACTCTTTCTTTTGGTAATCGCACTGCACGTCCACTACCACGCAATCAGCTAATTGAAGAACCTCGCTGTTGTATGTGGCTATCAGTGTTTTCTTCTCTTTCACACACCTTCCAATCAACACGTCAACTTCTGGGTCTTCAGCTTTTACAGGTGAAATACCGCTGTTAAGCATTGGGATTTTCCAATAACTCCGCACACTCGGCCTTTGTGCCCCAATTACAAACTTACTTGGTTTTCCGGTACTGTCCACAGTGTCGGCAACGATGGCGGCCATAACTGCGCCAACGAACCCAACGCCCATCACCACAACAATTTCTTTACCTTCTGCACGGGCTACATCAGTAAGTTTTTTTACCCGGTTAAATTCTGCTTTGTACTCTCCCTTTTCGGGAATGGGGTATTTTTCGCCAAAAGGGCTGACGGAGTATAACTTTTCTATTTCCATATTTGATATTTATTAATGATATAATGCTTCAATGATTTAAAGTGTTATTCGATAATTATTTAGCTGATGAATAAAAATATTACTTAGTGGTAATGACTATTTAATGACTACTAAATGACCACTTAATAACTACCAAACTTGTCCGTATGGATGACCTCAAATTACCTGATTTATTTACCGGATTACAGCCCCTACCCCACGTTCATAAACATTTTGCAGCCTGCGCATGGATTTATCGATAACTTTATCTGTGAGGGTTTTTCGTTCATCTTGCAAAATAAAACTCAGGGCATAAGATTTCTTTCCTTTTTCGATCTTATCGCCTTCGTAAACATCAAATAAACTTACCTCCTTCAGGATGTTCCTCTCAGTTTTGAAAGCAAGCTTTTTTAAATCCGCAAACTTTACATCATTGCTGACAAGTAACGCAAGATCCCGGCGGACTTCAGGATATTTAGACACTTCCTTATATTCAATTTGGTGTGATTTCATTAATCCCACAAGCAAGTCCCAGTTAAAATTGGCCCAAAATACGTTTTGCTTAATTTCAAATGAATCCAGGATTTTCCTTTCCAAGGATCCAAATTCAACAATTGCTTTATTGTTTATATTTAACTGAAGTCCGCTTTCGAATACTTCGTTTGAAAAACTTTTCATTTCAAAATCTTCAACATTCAATTTCAGCCTGTTTAAAATATTTTCAACAAAATATTTCAAATCAAAAAAGTCGATATCCTTCTGTTCGCTGCGCCAGGATTCGCTAACTGTTCTCCCGGTCATGAAGATGGAAAAATTAACCTCCTCATGATATTTGGCCAACGCATCAGAAGGGTTTGATTTAGAAATATCCAAAGAATAAGTTTTGCCAAATTCATAAAGTTTCAGATCCGTATTTTTACGGTTGTTGTTATAAATAATGGTTTCCAATCCACCAAAAAGCAGTGTTTGCCTCATCACATTCAAATCGGTACTCAACGGGTTGAAAATTTTGACATTTTTGTTTTCACCGATAAGCCCAAACTTCCCCGCATAGTCCCCTTTTGTCAGGGAGTTGTTCATCATCTCCACAAATCCGTTGTTGGAAAGATAATCGGAAACCAGGTTTTGAAGCTGCTCCCTGTCCGGTTTTTCCAGATATGACAATGATGCCCTTAACTGTTTGGGGATTTCAATATTGTTATAACCATATATCCTCAACACCTCCTCAATAACATCGGCCTCTCGGCGGACATCGTTTTTAAATGTTGGAATAGATACTTTTATACCATCATCAGCTTCGGTCACAATCTCAATCCCCAACCATATCAATATATCCTTGATCTCATCGTGAGGGATTTGCTTACCTATGAGCCTGTCAATATTTTTATATTCAATATCAATTTCCCAATCTGCGATAGGTTTAGGGTAAACATCAACAATATCAGATGAAATGTTTCCGCCGGCCAACTCCTTAATTAAAAGAGCTGAACGTTTAAGTACATCAACGGTATCGTTTGGATCGGCGCCACGCTCGAAACGGAATGAAGAATCTGTGTTCAGGCCATGAAAACGTGCAGTCTTTCGGATGGTTTTGGGGTCGAAATAGGCACACTCCAGAAATATATTTTTTGTATTTGCGGTAACACCGGAATCGATCCCACCAAAAACACCGCCGATACACATACCTTTATCAGCATCGCATATCATCAGATCATTGCCTGAGAGTTCCCGTTCTTCGTCGTCGAGGGTTATAAATTTAGTCCCCTTTGCCTCTTTTTTGATCACTACTTTTCCACCAGCGATTTTGTCGGCATCGAAAAAGTGCAACGGGTGGCCTGTTTCGTGAAGGATATAGTTACTGATATCCACGAGGTTATTGATTGGCCTCAACCCGATAGACAACAGACGGTTTTTCAACCAATCGGGGGAGTCATTCACCTCAACACCCATCATGGTAAGGCCGGTATATCGCGGACAGGCTTCAACATCTTCGACAACCACATCAATTTGCAAATCGTGGTTATCAACCTTAAAACTATCAGTACAAGACCTTACAAGTGAAAGCGGATCGCGGTGGGGGTTTTGCAAATTTAGCGCTGCCATTAAATCCCGTGCAACGCCAATATGCGACATGGCATCGGTACGGTTGGGCGTGAGGCCGATCTCAAAAACGAAATCCTCTTCGATATGAAAATATTCCCTGGCAGTTGCCCCAACTTCAGCGTCCCCTGGCAAAACCATAATCCCTTCGTGGGACGCGCCAAGCCCAAGTTCATCTTCGGCACAAATCATCCCTTCGGAAACTTCGCCACGGATCTTTGCTTTCTTGATTTTAAAAGGTTCATCGCCCGAGTAAAGTATTGTGCCAACGGTTGCCACCACAACTTTTTGACCTGTTGCAACATTGGGCGCACCACAAACAATCGGAAGGGTTTTCCCCTCTCCCACATCAACGGTTGTTACGCTAAGTTTGTCGGCATCAGGGTGCTTTTTGCACGTCTTCACCTCTCCTATCACGATACCGTGCAGACCACCACGAATGGTCTCAACCTTTTCAAGCCCCTCCACTTCGAGGCCTGTATCTGTTAATAATTGTGACACCTTTTCGGGGGCCAGGTCGATGTCGATATATTCTTTGAGCCAGTTATATGAAATCTTCATAAAAAGAATTTTTTTTAATAAGCCGGCAAAAGTAATAAAAGCTTGGGGAAATGGGGAAAGGGAAGAGGGAAAATTGGAAAGGGGGAAAGGGAAGAGGGAAAAATGGAAAAACGGAAAGGGGAAAGGGAAGGAGGGAAAGAGGGTGGAATCCCTACGGTCGTTGGAGTTGTGGAGTCATGATTTTAAGGATGGCTGTACAGAAAGTCATGACTTTCTGTATAATACGATGTTAATACAATTTAGGTCTAATAAAGGAAATAGTTTCAATCCTGGACGAAGCGGCAAGGATTGGAGTGGTAGCTTGTTGAAATAGCGGCTGTAGTTTTTGTTGGTGGGCGGAGGCTGACGTAGGAAGCCCACGCACCACCTACAAAAACCAGCCGGTATGAGACAACTACAAACGGAAAGCCTGGTTCAGCCGCCCAAAAAATTATAACTATTTATTTTATAAACAACATCTAACTAATCCTGCTCCAATCGTATTTTTGTTTTTGAAGCTGGGTTAACCTTTCGGATAAAATTGTGTTTTTGGGTTTTTGGAGCAATGGGTCGTCCTCAAGTATTTCGGTGGCGAGGTTACGTGCAAACTTTAATATTTTTTCATCGCGGATTATATCGGCCAATTGCAAATCAAGCACGCCGCTCTGCCGGGTTCCGTGCATGTCGCCGGGGCCCCTTAATTTCATATCCACTTCAGCAATTTCAAACCCGTTGGTGGTCCTTACCATGGTTTCAATTCTTGTCCTGGCCTCTTTGGTCAATTTGAAACTGGTCATTAAAATACAAAACGACTGGTCGGCGCCACGCCCAACCCTTCCCCTGAGCTGGTGCAACTGCGACAGGCCAAAGCGCTCGGAATTTTCTATCACCATTACCGATGCATTTGGTACATCCACCCCGACCTCGATAACAGTGGTTGCCACCATAATTTGTGTTTCGCCTTTCACAAAACGCTGCATCTCGTATTCCTTGGCTTCGGGTTTCATTTGCCCGTGCACAATACTTATGGCGTAATCAGGAAGCGGAAACGACCTGCAAATACTATCATAACCATCCATTAAATCTTTTAAATCAAGCGTTTCCGATTCGTGAATCAGGGGATAGACTATATACACCTGTCTGCCTTCGGCGATTTTTTGTTTCATGAAATTGAACAACTGCATGCGCTTACTGTCGTAAAAATGATAGGTTTGCACGGGCTTGCGGCCAGGTGGCAGCTCATCTATTACCGAAATATCCAGGTCTCCATAAACCGTCATTGCCAGGGTGCGCGGAATGGGTGTGGCGGTCATTACCAATACGTGTGGCGGTATCTTATTTTTTTCCCACAACCTTGCGCGTTGTTCAACCCCAAAGCGGTGTTGTTCATCAATGACGACCAGACCAAGGTTTTTAAACTTTACCTTCTCCTCTATCAATGCATGTGTCCCGATTAAAATATTTAGGCCCCCATTTTCCAGGCCTTCATGTATTGGTTTTCGTTCAGAAGATTTTTTTGAGCCGGTAAGCAAGCTGATACTAAGGGGCATTTCATTTAGAAACCTGTGGATGGTTTTGAAATGTTGTTGTGCAAGGATTTCGGTGGGCGCCATCAGGCAGGCCTGGAAACCATTATCAATGGCAATAAGCATACACATCAGTGCCACCAGGGTTTTTCCACTGCCAACATCACCTTGCAACAGGCGGTTCATTTGCTTGCCGGAACCCATATTCGCCCTTATTTCGCGGATAACCCGTTTTTGGGCATCAGTAAGTACAAATGGCAGGTGGTTATGAAAGAAATCGTTGAATTGTTTACCAACCGTTGTAAAGCTGTGGCCCTTAATTTTTTGTACCCTGTTATATTTATGCCGGAGCAGGGCCAGTTGGATAAAAAACAGTTCTTCAAATTTCAACCTGGCAATGGCCTTGTCAAGGATATCCTGATTTTCGGGATGATGGATATTTATGATTGCCTTCTCCCGATGGATAAACTTTAGCTGGCCCACAATTTCCGCCGACAGGGTTTCATCAATATTGTGATTGATTTTATCGACAAGGGTTTTTGTTAGTTTGGCAATCCCACGGCTATCAAGCCCCCTGGCCTTTAATTTTTCGGTGGAACTGTAAAAAGGTTGTAGCGTAGCATTTACACCTTTCTCAGCTTCTGAGGCCGGTTCAATTTCGGGGTGTACAATATTGTATTTACCGTTGAAGTAGTTTGGTTTGCCAAAAACAATGTAACCTTCATTGGGTTTTATCTTATCAACCACCCACTTCAGGCCTTTAAACCAAACCAATTCGATATCACCGGTGGCATCCCTCAAAAAGCCCACAAGCCTTTGCGACCCGGGCTTCCCGATAGTTTTCAATCCATGGATTTTACCTTTTAACTGGATATATGCCGAATCGCTTTGGATGTTAGATACATTGGTAAATTTACTTCGGTCGATATACCTGAAGGGATAATAGTTTAAAAGATCCTGAAATTTGAAGATACCAAGTTCATTTTTAAGCAGCCCTGCCCTTTTTGGGCCAACACCTTTTAGAAATTCAATGGCGGTATCTAAGAAATCGGAATACATTTTTTAGTTATGATTGTTTAGCGGTCATTTGTGGTCATTGGTTGTAATTTGTTGTAATCTGTTGTAATTGAGGGTCATTTGTTGTCATCCATACGGACAAGTTTGGGGGTCATTTGTGGTCATTGAGGGTCATTTGTTGTCATTTAAAAAATTGAACATAATGAGGTCAATATTCATTTTATTATCAGCTAAATAATTACGTTTTTTTTTTTGGACAAGCAAAGATAAAAAAAAACCCCTTGCCGGAATGACAAGAGGAGTTTAAAAATATTTTCAGTATTATATCGACAAAATTAATAGACCCAAAGTTCTGATTCAAACTGAAGGACTTCCTCTTTAATCCTTTCTGCTTCAAGCAAACCATCCACACCAATTGCATAATCGGCTATATAGCGATCGAAAACATTATCTTCTTTAATTATATAACCGCTGAACCGACGTTGCAGAAACAACTGATCGTAAGACAAACGATGTGCACTATTTTTTGTATTAAACACTTCGAAGCGGGCAAGGATAGGCCTGACCTCCGGATAATAGAGCCAGAACAGTGGTTTATAACCTCGGAACTCGCCGGTCTCAGGATCAAGGTCTTCTTTAACCGGGCACAAACCAATGATCCTCACCTGCATTTCAGACCTTTGTTTATCAAAAATCCAATCTTCCTTTAACCTAACACGTTGCACGTCCAACGGATTGAAAGGGCTATGGACCTTTTTGTTAATGGTTTGTGAAGGATCGTTTGGATCGGGGATCGGGACTATCACGGTATCGGCCAATTCCATTTCTACCTGGTTGGCCGTCATTGGTATCAACTCCTCAAAGTTATCGGTACTGGGATCATAAGTGTAGGCTGTTATTTCACCTCCAAGAATTGAATCCCAAAGAATTTGCATCAAACTCATCCACCTTCCCTGTGGCCTTTCGGGAAAATACAGTGGTTGATTTATTTTCTCACGAAAGTCGATCACCCTCCATATCCTTTTTTCCCAAAAAACATTAGATTCACTTAAATATGGATATGGGATAGGCTTAAGGTCATCGATATGCGCCCTGCCATAAGCTTTGTCGCTTGGCTCCGACACCAACTGGACCTGGCTGGCCGGTTGACCGAAAGATAATGTAAATAGCATAAGGGACACTACAGTAAAACCAATTTTTATTTTTCTATTATTCATAATTATATGAAATTTGTTTTGTCTTCTAATTAATCGTTAAAATGATAGGGGCCAGTGGCCTGTCGATATTATCCGGCCCACGTGCAATGATATTCTCAAACCATACCTTCTGCCCACGATTTGCAGAGGTGATCTGACGGATCATATCTTCGGTCAACCTATTGTTGTTCGACTTATCCGACCAAACATCCAAACCACGCTGAAGGGTCATTTTAAAGGAGGTGATCCTGTAAGTGAGGTCAAATTCAAAATCATCGGGCATTTTGGGGATTATGGCCCCGGCAGCAACCAAAATATTCCGGTTGATCAAGCCTTCATTTTTATTTGCAATAAGGGCAACCGGGCTCGGCAATTTTTTTATCCTAAATGTTTTACTGCCCATGTCCCTCTCCTGTCCGTCAATAGTAGCCTTAACACTGATGATCGTTTCACGCTGCCCCCCCGAAATATTTACAATCCAATCGTCACTTTCAGGGTCACGCTTTAATGTACCAGCAGATATTGAAGGCGAAATACTCTCTTCAGCAATTCCGGGCACGGAAATAGCCACAGGGTTATCAACCCCGAGATAGAACACATTCATCTTCTTGGCTGAAACGGTGAGTGATGGTTCGGCAACCACATATTCATCATTAAAATAATAGGTGTTGATATCGCCAACGCCACCTTTTACCCTTACTATTCCGGCATACTTTTTAATCCCAACGGTTTCTCCTGGCAAGGATATCTTTACCATACCCTCCTTACCTTCGATAGGAATAGCCCGTGAAATCTGATTTTCGGCAAGGGAATCGACCCCCTCCATCAAGAATACTTCGGGGTTTTGTGTTGTAGAATATGCCGCTACAATAATTTCGGCCTCATATTTATCGCCAAGAAAGACATAGTTTGTATTGGGCAGTATTTTGGCTTCAATTTTATCATACTTAAAATCCTCTGCATCTATATCATCCATCAGGAAATTGATCACATCAAATTCGGCGTTGTAAACTTCAGAAACTATTTTATTTAATATGGTAATATCGGCGGCCATGATGGTATGGAAAAAGTTATATTGTATCCAATTGAGCGAAAGGCCGTCAGCATCCTGATATTTCCCGTCTGTATTAAGGCCAAGCTTAATCTTTGCCCTGTCATTTGTATCCAATAAGTTAAGCATGTTTTGCCGGTATTCATCAATCCTGCGTTTTAGTTCTTTCCCCTCCCCTTTGGAGCCATCTTCGCTACCGAGCATAAAGTAGTTGGTGGGGGTAGAATAATCATCTTTGTTTCTCAAATCGGCCACTGCAACAGTTTTGGCAGAATCCACTGAAATTTTTTCGGCCCTTGAGATCAATTCCCATTTGATTTGATCTACATAACTTGCCATTTCATTGGATAAAGATTTAGCCTCCTTTGCTTTCTCCCAATATGGCCGGACCTTATTTTGATTATTTTGATACTTCTTATCAAAAGCCATATATGTTTCATCAAGCTTCTGGTTGAAATTTTCGTTTGTCAGTTCAACACTTTCGTTAACAACAATAAATGCATCGAGCATCTCTTTGGACACGTTCAAAGCCAGAAGCGCCGTGAGTACAAGGTACATCATGGAAATCATCTTTTGTCGGGGGGTCTCTTTGAATCCAGCCATTTACCTATCAGAATTAATATTCAACAATTTTTTCAATTCCACTTGTTATTTCACATTCATTGCTGATAACATGTTACCATATACACTGTTAAGTGCTGACATCTTTTTTGTGAGGACATCCAGTTCCTTTTGGTACCGGATGGTTTTATCTGCCGACTCATCAATCCTTGAAAGGAAATTCTCCAATGTTTGCTGCAATTTTTCAGAAGCCTTGACCTGCTGTCCGGTATTTTTCAGCTGCAGTTCGTAAAGTGTATTGAGTGAGCCGAGGTTGTTTGACAGTTTGCTAAGTTGATCGTTGAAGACAGTGTTTTTGCTGGTTGATTTTTGGAGGGCTTCAATATTTTGGGCCACGCTTTGTGCAGATTTATTATAGCTTTCCGACAAATTAGTAGCTGATTCCGAAGCACCCTTAATGCTCGCAGCTAACTTTTGTGATGCAGAAATATCTTCCTTAAATGAATTCCCGGCCTGCGTATAAACTGATTTTAGGCCGGAAACAGCCTGGCTAACCTCTTTAATTTTCGATGAGTACTCATTGGTTGCTGAAACTTCATTGCCCAGGGCGGCTGCAGTTTCACCATATTTCTTTGATAAATTTTGCACCGAATTCGAAGCCGATATCATGTTATCGACATATTTATTAGTGGCAACACTAGCATTTGAAATATCATTGAGTTTGGCCGTATTTTCGCCCAAATTTTTAAGCCCGGAGCCCAAACGGTTAATAACCTCTTGATCGATATCCGCTTTTTGTAACATTTCATCAAGTTTGTTCATCTGCCCGGACATGCTGTTAATATCCTGACCTGCACCATCACCATGATAATCTGCTTCTAATTCAGGATGGACCCTGCTCCAGTCAGGCTCAACGTGTGGCTTTTGAAGGGCTGATAATGCAAAGATGATCGCTTCGGTTATCATACCAACAAAAAGGGCCTCGTTTGCAAACCTTAAGTGGGTAATCTTAAACAGGGCACCAATTATTACAAGGGATGCCCCCAAACCGTAAGCAACGGACATGAACCTTCTGAAAAATTTACTGTCCAGTGCATTTTCAATTCTTGTAATCAGGCCGATTTTCTTTTTTGCTGTTGCTGCCATTTCAATAAAATAATGAAGATGATTTTTGGAAATTTATTTAGTAAACATTTGAAGCACGTGAGGGGTTATCACCTTTGGAACGTCCCAGGTAATTTTGTACACAACGGAAACCAATATAGGATTTGGCAGAGTCCTGATATTCGTAATCACGTGTTGAAACCAGAAGGTAATATTCAATATCTTTCCATGACCCTCCACGTATTACCTTCCGTTTCATCGAAATCGGATCTTCGATGGTTGCATTGTAACTATAATCGGGGTTCAGGTCCCAGGTAAATACATTTGTCGATTCATCGTAGGAGCCGATGGTCCATTCGGCAACATTCCCGGCCATATCGTACAAGCCAAAACTATTTGCCGGGTAATGCCCAACGATAACCGGTGTTGCTCCGCCATCATCAACATAGTTGCCACGGTTTGGTTTAAAATTGGCCAACAAACAACCTTTGTCATTCCTGCTATATGGGCCACCCCATGGAAACGGATTTGCCTGTTCGCCACCGCGTGCCGCCCACTCCCATTCTGCCTCGGTGGGCAACCTGAAATCATTTAACCCTGCCTGTCCTTTACTATTAAGATATGCATTAAACTGTTGGGTCCTCCACACACAAAATGCTTTTGCCTGGCCCCAGTTTACGCCAACAACGGGGTAATGGTCATAGGTGGGGTGCCAGAAATAAGTCCTTGCAAGAGGCTCGTTGTAAGAATATGCAAAATCGTGTATCCAGCAAAGTGTATCGGGGAAAATATTTATGGTCTCTTTTTTAACATATTGCGATCTGTCATCAATTCCACCCGGGCGATTGGCAAAACTTCCATCTTCGGGGTTGCCCTGCTGAGTATAATCTTTTGCGGCTGCCGCTTTTAGGTCTATCCAATAATATTCGTACCTCAGTTTACGGGTATCGAGTTCTTTTTTCCTGAAATATCTTTCATTCTCGGGAAGGAACATCTCTTCAAGGGTTTGTGCTGTTTCTTCATCATCCCATTCAATATCAGTTTCCCAATTCAAATAAGGGGGGTCGAACAGTTCCCCGGTCTTCAGGTTTTCTTCAATAAGGTATTCCTCAGGGTTTAACTCTCCAAGTAAGTTCCTGGCAATAGAGTCGCGCACCCAGTTTACAAACTGTCGGTATTCATTGTTGGTAATCTCTGTTTCATCCATGTAAAACGATCCCACTGTAACCGTTTTTGGATTATTCATTTGTGCGTAGGGGACATCCTCATCGCCCAAACCCATGGTATATGACCCCAATGGTATAAATGTCATACCATAAGGATCTGGTTGAAAAGCTTTTGGCCTGTCTGCCACGCCAACCAATTCTCCGTTTCCGGAATTGCTGCAACTACTGATTATTATCAATATTGCAAGAAAGAAAAATAACTTTTTCATATAAACTGCTGATTTTACAAACACTTTAACGGGACAGTAATTCATTTATTATAAATCAATAAAATTCACGCTTTCTATCAAAGTCGGGGGATTCGCAAATATCCGCCAATACAAAATAAAGATTATCACAAACTAAAATAAATCATTTGAATTATTGATTTAACAGGCTGTATGTGTGAGAATTAAAAATGAGGTGATTTTACTAATTGAATGATGATAATAACCTTGACGCCAAATTACAGGAACCTGGTATTTCGATAGGTTTTCTTAAACTTGTCCACTTCAATTTTGAAGCAATAGCCCAGCCTGATTTCGTGGCTCCCCCAAGAGCCAATTGCAGAAGTGTTAATATCATAGGAATAACCAATATTGAAATCTTTATAATCGACACCAACTATAATTGCAACACAATCCTGGTACCTGAAACTCAAACCGCCCCAGAATTGATTTCTGTACCTGAGCAAGGCAGACAGATCGAATTGTACCGATGCACCATCAGTTTTAATCATAAAAGATGGCAAGACATCTATTGATGGCAAATTTGGAAACCCAAACTCATAACCTCCAATTAGATTGACCTGCCGTTTTAGTTTTGCTGAAGTTGCATCTGCCGGTGATTTCGATTCAAGTAATTGTAATACTGACAAGCCGAGATAATATTGATCCGGCATACGGTAATACAGGCCAAATCCTACATCGAACATCATATCGCTTTGTTCTCCTTCTAGTTCTCTAAGAACTGGATCATTTGTTGTACCGTCTGTTGCTACGAATTTTGAAAAATCAATTGATTTGTTCAATAAACTTAGTTGCAGCCCTATTCCCAAATCGCCGGCCCCCAAAGTAGTTTGATAAGCATACATTACATTTAAGGTAATGTTGTTTTGAAATGCAATTTTATCCTGGATGATGGTAGCGCCCAAGCCCCCCCTCAGAAATTTAATTGGCGAATGGATTGAAACCAGATAGGTTTCGGGGGCTACATCATATGTATTGCCATCCTCATCGGTTTCTTTAAAACCAACCCATTGTTGCCGTACCAGCCCTTGCGCACAAATACCACTACCTGCACCGGCGTAACCGGGATTGTAGGCAAGTTTGCTAAACATGTACTGGGTGTATTGCGGCAATTGCTGCGAAAATGCAACTGCCGAAAGAAATAGAAGTAATATGAATGTTATTTTTCTAAACATCAACCTGTTTATAATTTACAGATTACAAAGAAAGTATTTTTTATCCGTAATAAACTACATGAAATTAATATTTAGTATAAAATGAGGTGATAATAATAAAACCCGAAAGCCAAAACTCAAAATTCAAAATTCAAAAACCGATCCCGAAACTTGAAACCTGAAACCCAAAATCAAATTTAAAACTTAAAAAAAAGCCCAGGATTAATATGACAGGGCAATAATACTTTTTGAAGGATTGTGGGAAGATGGTTTTTTTGGGCAAAAAAAAATCGGCTTTAAAAAGTTTGGGAGCGGGGGGATTGAAGTTTAATCGAAAATAAAAATCTTTGATTATGCATCCCCCTGCTTTTAGGTTAACTCCCAAACTACCCCTTAAAACCAATTATTAAAAAACAACCATGATTTAGTCGTTGCAAATGTAATACTACATTTTACTTCTGCAAGGATAAATGTAAACTTTTACTTGCACAAAATTTTCACATTAGAAAAAAAGGGATGAAAATAGTGATCATAAATATCTATTAAATCATTCTTTTGCAAATACTTACAACGATTTGTGCATGAATATTTGAAAATGTAGTAAAATTTTATTTTTTCACAAATAATTAAAAATGTGATAGATATTTGGCCAGGTTTGAGGACCTCGGAAGGTCCATCTTTTTCCTTAGCCTGAACCTCGCCACCTCAATACTCCTGATTGTTTGGTGTGTAATACTTGAAATATCTTTTGTTGACAGGTTCATTTTCAGGAAAGCACATAACTTTCTTTCGTTGGTCGTAAGGTTCGGAAATTCCCTGTACAGGTCGTTATAAAATGAGGGATGAATTTGACCAAAAGTAATTTCAAACTGCGCCCATAAATCATCTTTGCCACGGTTTAATAGGTCTTTGATAACAAAATTGATTTGCCTGTTTTTATCTTCGTTGTCTATCTCAAGTATATCATTGAGTTTGGAAATTACACCATTTACCAGTTCGTTGGTCTCTATAAGCTGTGTGACCTTGGTGTTTAGCTCCCTGTTTTTTGCGGCCAGGTCGTTTTCCAGTTGATCCTTATCTTTTTGCAGCAACTCCTTTTCCAATTCCTCGGCCTTCTTCAAAACTGTTAAATCTTTAACGTAGGCACCAGATTGGAAAGGCTTCCCGTTTTCATCAAGCATTACCCAGCGCGAAACCAGTACAGGGATTACAGACCCATCTTTTGTAAAATATTCCATCTCCATGACCCCGCTCCCACTGCCTGTCTTTACGGAGACTTCAATCCGTTTTTTTATCTCTGCAATCCATTTCTCAGGTACTATGTCCTGATAGCTTAGTTCTGTTAATTCAGACAAAGAATATCCTACCATATTAAGGAAGGCTTTATTGGCATCAAGAAATTTCCCGTCCATATTTCCCAGTACGATCCCGTCGGGTGCAGTTTCTACCAGGAGCCTGAATTTTTTTTCACTTCTAATCAGGGCCTCTTCAGCGTTCTTCCGATCGGTAACGTTCATCGAAAAGCCAATTATGCCAGATATTGTGCCACCACTACTTGTAAACGGTATTTTATCTGTTATGAACCACTTTTGCAAGTCGGTGAAAAGAGGCCCAATGATATTTCTTTTAGCTACCCCGGTCTCGATAACCTCCAAATCGTCCAACCAGCATTTTTCGACAACATCCTGATGTTCGGTAAGGTCAAATAACCGCTTGCCCAACACATCTTCTTTACTCAATCCTGTAGCCTCTTCATAGGCCTTGTTGATGGAAATGATCCTGTTTTCGGTATCTTTGATAAAAACCAGGGCCGGTATAGCGTCCAAAATAACCTGGTACTTTTCTTTTTCTTGTTGATGTATTTTTTCGGCAAGCTTTTGTTGGGTAATATCTTTTAAATAAGAAACTATACAATCATTGCCCTGATAAAATATCTTCAGCGAGGTAACCACTACATTGAGGGGTTTGCCATTTTTGGCCAACAATTTAATTTCAAAGCTAACCTGGTCTTCCTGGAGAAGTTCATGCTTGTACCGGTCCCACTTTTTTAAATCACGCTTACTTAGCGAGTTTCTTAAAAAATCATCGTGGTAAACTTCATCAGGTGCTGATTGGAACAGCTTAATGGCACGGGTGTTTGCATTTCGGATTTTATTGTCGAAATCATAAACAATAATAGGTATTGGATGGGCATCAAAAGCATGGTGCACCTCCTGTAACCTTATCTCCAAGGCATTGACTTTTTCTTGGAGGGATAAGATTTTTTCGTTCAGGTTATCTTCGCTGCCATTCATTATTTTGTGAAAAAGTATCGTATAATATCATTGCCATTTGCAAATATCAATAAGCCAAACAAAATTACCATGCCGGCAACTTGCGCATATTCCAAAAACTTATCGCTTGGTTTGCGACGGGCAATAATCTCGTAAAGCAAAAACATGACATGGCCACCGTCTAATGCGGGGATGGGCAAGATATTGAGAACGGCCAACATAATGGACAGAAATGCCGTTAGCGACCAGAAAGCCCGCCAGTCCCATGTGGAAGGAAATATGCTCCCAATGGTGATAAAACCACCAACCGACTCGTAAGCCTTAACTTCGGAACTAAAAAGCAGTTTCAATTGTTTGAGGTAATTCTCCACCCCCTTGTAAGTCTTGATAGTGCCTGCAGGGATCGCTGCAAAAAACGAGTACTTTTTCTCCTTTAGGTTGAAATAATTATTGATGTTCCTGGTTGCCACACCAATGGTACCTTCAGGGGAAACACTTACTAATTCAGTTAAGGTATCTTCATTTCTGATAATGACAAGGTTAATTTCCTTATCCTTATAATTCACTATCTCATCCCTGAACTCATCAAAAAACAGGGTCTCCTTATCATTGATGCCAATAATTTTATCATCCACTTCAAGCCCGGCTTTCTCTGCCGGCGAGCCTTTCATAATTTTACCAATATGAAAGGGGTACCGGAAATTGATAAAATCAGGGTTTCGATGATGGACCAGTTTGTTTAAAAAACCTGATGGGATTTTAATATTTAGAGGTTTGCCATCGCGGGTTACCTGGATGGTCTTTGCTTCTTCGATAATCAACTCTGCCGGGACTTTATGAAATACTTCAACTTCACGGCCATCGACCGAAACAATTTTATCGCCATTCCGCAAACCCATTTCATAAGCCAGGGAGTCAACTGTGATACCGTATTTCACTTCCGAGGTAGGCAGGTATTGCTCGCCCCAGAGAGTGAGCATAAAAATATATATGAAAACGGCCAGGATCACATTTACTATTACCCCTCCCAGCATAATAATCAATCGCTGCCATGCAGGCTTCGACCTAAATTCCCATGGTTGTGGGGGTTTTTTCATCGCCTCCCGGTCCATGGATTCGTCAATCATGCCCGATATTTTTACATATCCCCCAAGGGGCAGCCAACCCAGGCCATACTCGGTGCCTTTATAATTAAACTTGAACAGCGAAAACCATGGGTTGAAAAAGAGATAAAACCTTTCTACCCTTGTTTTAAAAATCTTTGCAGCAATAAAATGGCCAAATTCATGAAAAATGACCAGTATCGAAAGACTAAGCAGAAGTTGTAAGACCTTAATTAAAATATCCATTCTATATAAAAAATTAAATTATCGGGCAGTCAACCTGCCAATTAGTTTTGAAGCATACTTTTGGGTATGCAAATTGGTTTTAAAAAGCTCGTCGAGTGATGGTTGCAAGATAAAGCCAATGTTTTCCATGCACTGTTCAATAATATGTGGCATTTGCAAAAAACCAAGCTTTTCATCCAGAAATGCCTGTACAACTACCTCATTCGCAGCATTTAATACACATGGCAGATTACCTCCTGCTTCCATCGCCCTGAAAGCGAGTGCAAGATTACTAAAAATATCCCGATCCGGTTTGCGAAAATTTAACTCCGGAAAATCAAGAAAGCTGAAACGCTTGAAATCGGAAAATATTCTTTGCGGATATGAGAGGGCATATTGAATCGGCAGTCGCATGTCGGGAAGCCCCATTTGTGCCTTTATCGACCCATCCTTAAACTGGACCAAAGAATGAATTATGGATTGTGGATGAACGATTACATCAATTTGGTTTGGGTCGAGGCCGAACAACCATTTGGCCTCGATAACCTCCAAACCCTTGTTCATTAATGAAGCGGAGTCGATGGTTATTTTTTGGCCCATTTCCCAATTGGGATGGTTCAGGGCATCGGCCTTTGTTACATTTTCCAGAAATTTTAGATCCTTCCCTAAAAAAGGCCCACCCGATGCGGTCAGATATATTTTCTCGACCGGGTTCAAACCTTCCCCCACCAGGCATTGAAAAATTGCAGAATGTTCGGAGTCAACAGGAATGATCTTAACTTTATTTTTCGATGCCAGTTCCATTACCAATTGGCCTGCAACTACAAGCGACTCTTTGTTTGCCAGGGCAATATCGCAACCTGCACCAATGGCGTTTATAACCGGTTGCAACCCTGCAAAACCAACCAGGGCAACCAATACCATATCTAGATTTTGCCAGGCAACAATATTGTTGAGGGCATCTTCCCCGGCAAAAACCTTAACCCCTCTTTTTTCAAGGCTTGCCTTTACTATTTTATAATTATCTTCATTGCCGATCACAACAGCTTCAGGCCCAAACTCAATGGCTTGTTCAATTAAAAGCCGGGCATTGTTTTGTGCTGTCAACACTACAGGACTAAATAAATCCCTGTGCTTCCTTATCACTTTAAGTGCCTGGGTACCGATTGACCCGGTTGATCCCAATATGGCTATTCGTTTTTGCAAAATATTAATTTATAATGCTTAATTGATTTCTAAAAAGCTGTCAGACAGTTATTTTCTAAATTACACACTGAATCTAAAGTATTATATCCCTGGCCTTTAACATAAACTGTCTGACAGCTATTCATCCAAATATTTGCTTTTTAGACTAAACTTATTGAATTAATGAGATTAAAATGTAATAAACTCTTCGGGGTCAATTGGGTTTCCTTTGTACCACAGCTCGAAATGCAAGTGGGGGCCGGTGGATAATTCCCCCGACTCTCCAACAATGGAAATGGTTTCGCCGGCTTTAACAAAAGTACCCTGGCTCTTCAGGATAGCAGAGTTGTGCTTGTAAACCGAAATAATATTGTTCTGGTGTTGCACCCCGATAATGTAGCCCGTTTCGAGTGTCCAATCTGCAAAAATTACCGTCCCGTCAAGGGTCGATTTAATGGCCTCGTCTTGGTTGGCAACTATATCTATCCCAAAGTGGTTGTTGCCGGCATCGAAGCCACGCGTTATTATGCCATGCAACGGTGGGAAAAAATTCAGATTGTTAAATTTTATTGGGTCAGGGCCATAACCCCTGCTTTGATACAGGTTGTACCTCGATTGAGCTTCAAATTCAGCCCTTAAAACCGAATCCTCCCTTGAGTGTGAATTAGATATGGTGTCGTAGTTGTGGCCGGCCTGCAAAGGAGGTGGTATTTCTTCAAGCACATCTTTACCCTCAATAATCCTTTTCAGGTTAAAAATGTAGAGGTCTTTTCTTTTAAACTCTCTTTCCAGTGAATCGGTTTTTTGTTGAAGGCCATATATTTTTTTTGGCAAAGATGTGTCGGTGTAGCCGGGGATGTATTCGCGAAGGGAGGTAAAAGCGATAATGTAGGCAGTTAACATTATAAGGATAATAATCAGGGAGCTGACCAAAACAATTACACCCAGCCTTGTAACACGAAAACGGATTTTTTCTTCAAATGAAGATTCATCCATCAAAACCAGTTTGTACCTTCTTTTAAGCTTTTGGCCCAAACTTTTATCCTTCGCTCCCGATTTTCTTTTTGTTGACATTGGCAGATTTTAAAAACTTTTGCAAATATCAACATAATTTCACTTCTAAGGTGGATAAAGGGGAAATATGAATTATGCTTGAAATCCGAAATCCAAAATTCAAAACACAAATATCAAAATCCAAAACTCAAAGATTAAAATCCAAAACTCAAAATATAATACTCTGATATTCAACAGTGGTAATTTCGCAAATAAGGCATATAGAACCTTTTTATACTATACTCATATTTTCATCTGTAAATCCATCAACCAGGTAAAAAACACGAAATGCCGACACCTTGTTGGTTGCTGTTTTACAATGGGTGTGAATTACAAAAAATCAGGCATAGCCATTATTGCGTGTAGTATTTTTTTCAGTTTCATATAAAAGTTCTTCTTTTCCAGCGAAATCCTTTATTACAAGTATTGTAACAAATGCCAATATTATCCCCACTGTTAATATAAAAACACCACTAATAGTGACCAGGATTAAGTCTGTCTTTTTGTTAAGTTCGTTCATAATGTTATATGGCCTATACATCGAAATAACAGGAACAAACCAAGCCCAAATACTCCAGCCTTTTGAATGATCAACTTTATTGACCCTATGACTTAAATTTTCATAAGCCCTATAAAACCAAACTAAAAACAGAATCTAGAGTTTTATTAACTTTTCTGCTTTGGATAAACATCTATTTCCTGAATCTTTAACTAATTAGTCTGCTGTGAAGTGTCAATCCGGCAGCAACATCATTAGTAATTTCACAATTGTATTTTCCAGAATCGGCTAAAGTAATATTTGAAAGTTCTAAATAATTATTCGTAGCCCCTTCAATTATAACATTATCCTTTTTCCATTGATAGTTGTTAAACTCACCACCTGTATGTATCTCCATATAAAATGTTGTATCAATAAAAACTGTTGTATCAATTGAAACCCCAATACTATCCTGTAACCAATATTCAAATCCAGGTATAGAAACTAATGGTTCAATATCATCAAATGTCAGTGAATTATAGGCAAGAAAAAGTGTTTCAATATATGGCAAGTTCAATAAAGTTAAAGGAAGGGAATCAATATCATTACCATATCCATTAATATATTCTAAACTAATGCAATTACCTAATTCTGCAGGAATGAAAGTAAAATGATTATTGAAAAATTGAAAATTCTCAAGATTAACAAGGTTACCAATTAATGATGGTATGGTGTCCATTCCATTCGCTGCAAAATTCAAATATCTTAAACTTGTTAGGTCAAAGATTTCATCTGGTAAAACGTTTATATTATTTCCTCCTAAAATTAAACGCTCAAGGTTCGTGAGGTCCCCTATTTCTGCAGGGATTTCTTGCAGGTTATTTACATTTAATTGCAATCTTTTAAGATTTGAGCAATTACCGATACTTGATGGTAAAAAAGATACATCATTCAATGAAAGGTCAATTTCCTCTAACGAAAACAGGTTGCCAATTGAAACAGGAATGCTTAAAATGGAATTGTAACTTACATCAAGAATTGAAAGGCTATTTAGATTTCCAATTTCAGATGGTATATTACCTACTAAATTATTAGAGGACAAATTTATTTGTACCACACTATAGTTTTCAATCTCAATCCCATACCAATTGCCAACAGGTAGATTTTCATCTAACCAATTCAAATTATTATACCAATTGTCACCATTGGTACTATCGTACAAGGCCACAAGTGCTATTGAGTCTTGAACAAAAACTTGTGTTTTGCAAATTATTGAAGAAAACACAATGAAACAAATTATTGATAATCTTTTCATGATATGAATTGTTAATGGTTGCTAATGTATTGCAAATATGGCCAGTAGCCGTTCACTTGCAGTTTGTTTATTGATTACTCGTATGTTTATGTCTCTACTCATTTGTCTTGATAACTATAATATGGATATTGTCTATGATTTGCTGTTAAGCAAAGTCATTTTATTATTATCTTTCTACTCAACGATCTATCATTTAAGTTAGTAGTTAAAAAATAAATTCCTGATTTAAGATCACTCAAATTCAATTGATAATAGTCTGATCGTTTATTCTCATTAATCTGAAATGATTTTGCTATTTGTCCATCCATACAGTATATTTTGAAATTCACAGTTTTAGTTTCGGTTGGTATTTCGACATTAATAAAATCGGAAGTTGGATTAGGCCATACATTTAGTGTTGCATGAACTAATTCGTTAAAACTTATACTTGAAATATCTCCTACATCAATTTGGTAAATTAAACCCTCTGAATTTTCTGAAACCCATAAAAATTCTCCATCAAATGCTAAACCACTTGAGATTGGTCCCGGAGCATTAATTGAATCAATTAAAATAAAATCTGGTAAAGAAATCTGATATATTACATCTGAATCCGTATTTATGGACCAAAGGTTACTGCCATCGAATGTAAGGCCAGATGGGACATCTCCAATTATTTTATGTTGTGATAAAACCTGGCCAGACAAATTTAATTCATAAATAGTATCAACTTCTCCTCCACAATTATACCATAGGTTATTTCCATCCCAGGTCAAACCACTAGGAAATCCGTTTATATTATCTTCTGGAGTGTAAAAGAAATCAATGACATTACCACTTACCGTATCTATCTTACATATTCTTTTGTCGATTCTGTCAACTACATAAAGATCAGGCTCAATAAATGTAATACCTGTAGCGTACCCAATTTCTATTCCTATTGTTTTTTGAATAGACCCGTCAGTTGGAGATATCATATATAAAGTATAGCCTGTTGAAGCCACCCACAAACTATTTCCATCAAAAGTAATCCCGTTGGCACTTCCAGCGGGTGAGGGAATTGAATGAACTATAGAATCAGAATTGTTTGTTTTTAAAACTTGCTTTTGAGAATTAATTTTTACATCATTCTCATAATAATCTAATTGGCTATGTCCAAAGTTTATTGATAATAATAAAATAATGAACATTGTTACTCTTTTCAATTCTTTCATAAGGCTATAGTTTTCTATGATTTTGCATAACTTTTTATACCCCCACCTTTTCAGTGCATATCAACAAAGCAACCGAGGAATATCCCCACCTTGTGATGTTTGTGTTCAAATCCACTAAATCATTTTTATTAATACTTACATCTGTAAATCTATCAATCAGGCAAAAAGCACGAAATGCCGGCTTCTTGTTGGTTGCTGCTTTATGATGCCCAACGTCAGGCCTTATCATGCAATGGATGTGGTGTGAATTAAGGGGCAATATAATTTTGGGGTCAATCACTTGCTGGGTTTTAAGGTTTCAGTCCGGCAAATATAAGAAATATTTATTTGGAATGGGTGTGAATTGGAAAAAAACGGTGTTTCTCCCGACATTAAAAAAAAATAAAATATTTTTGCCTTTTTTGAGTTAGTTTATCAAATTAATGAAACGCAGGGTAAATTCTTCAAACATAGGTGGATAAATACTTTGAGCTTAATCAAAAGGACAACATACAGTAGCTTTAAACCAGGTGAGGTTGCACCTGTTGCTTTATTTGTGATGATTGGTTTTTACCTGCTGACGGCCCAATCGTGCTCAACGAAAAAGAACACTTTCACACGCAGGGCCTACCATAACCTGACGGCCCATTATAATGCCTACTGGAACGGCAATGAAAGTTTTAAAGAGGGCGTGCGCAGCCTTGAGAAAACAGCAAAAGACAATTACACGCTAATCATTCCGGTCAACAAGTATGGTACCGAGCAGGACGCACAATCCATTTTCCCAAACATGGACAGGGCCATCGAAAAAGCATCGAAGGTAATCCAACGGCATTCAATGTATTTTAGCCGTAAGGAGTGGGTAAAATGGATTGATGACAGCTATATCCTGATAGGAAAATCCTACTTTTATAAGAAGGAGTTTTCGAGTGCCCGGAGGACTTTCGAGTTTATTACCAACCGCTTTGCCAAGGATGATATCCGCTACGATGCCGAACTTTGGCTTGCCAGGGTTTACAACCAGACCGGGGAGTTTGAAAAGTCGGAGTCGATACTTGATAATCTTTACAGTAGCCTCAGGAGAGGCAAGGCCCCCACATACTTAGAGAAGGATTTTACGCAGGTTTTTGCAAATTTTTATGTCCTTCAACAGGATTGGGAACCCTCCATCAAGTATTTGCAGCGGGCCATCGAACTAAATAAAAAGAAGCAGGTAAGGAACAGGCTCCGGTTTGTGTTGGCACAGGTTTACCAGGAATTGGGCGATTTGCAGGAGGCAGAAAGGTTGTACCAGTTGGTAATTAAAAAGAACCCAAGCTATGAAATGTCGTTCAACGCAAAAATTAACCTTGCAAAAACCTATGATGCCAAAGCCAGCAACCGCAGCATGATTGTGAAAAAGCTGAACAAAATGCTGAAGGATTTTAAAAACGAAGAGTACCGCGACCAGATTTATTTTGCCCTTGCCGAGATATATTTAAAAGACAACAATGTCCCCAAAGGGGTTGAATACTTGACATTGTCGGTTGCCACAAGTGTTTCAAACGACTATCAAAAATCACTCTCGTCGCTGCGCCTTGCCGAAATACATTTTGAAACACCCAATTACCCGCTTGCCCAGGCCTATTATGATACCGCCATGCAGGTGCTCCCACTGGATTTCCCGGATTATGACAAATTGAAGGAAAAGACCGAAACACTTACCGAACTGATCACAAACCTTTCGATGGTGCAGGAGCAGGACAGTTTGCAACACCTTGCCCAAATGCCCGAAAAAGAGAGAAATGCCGTGCTCGACAAACTCATTAAAAAAATTGCCGAGGAGGAAGAACGGCAACGTTTGGAGGAGATTGAGCGGCAACGTACCCTTTCGGTGCTTGAGCAGTCCAGCCGGGTGGAAAACAGGAATATCCAGCAATCGGGGGGATGGTATTTTTATAGCCCCTCAGCAGTTAGTTTCGGGTTTACCGAATTTACCAAAAAGTGGGGCAAAAGAAAGCTTGAAGACCTTTGGAGGTTGAGCAGCAAACAGGTTATCGCCGATTTTGGTGAAGAAGAAGAGGGTGAACTGGCCGCGGCCGATTCGCTGGCAACCGACAGCACGGCAGTTGTGCTTGAAACAGACCCAAAGAAAAGAGAGTTTTACCTGCAAGACTTGCCCCTTACCGAAGAAAAACTGGCCGAATCGAATAAAACGATTGAAGAGGCCCTTTATGATATGGGCTTCATTTACAAAGACGGGCTGAAGGACAATAATAAATCCATCGAGGCCTTTGAAATCCTGTTAGAACGCTTTCCTGCTACCGAACACGGGCTGCAGGTTTATTACCAGCTCTATAAGAATTATGAAATTGTCCCCGACCAGGAGAAAGCCGATTACTATAAAAACATGATAGTTACGGAATATCCAGATAGCGATTACGCAAAACTAATTATCGACCCTAACTATAACCTGGTGTTGGAAGCACAGCGAAATGCCGCAAAAAATTTCTATGAAAACACCTACACCGCATACATGGGCAACCAGTTTTATATGGTTATAAACAATTACAACGAGGCCCTGACAAAATATCCGGAAAGCAACCTGCTGTCAAAATTTGAATTCCTGAAAGCACTGGCTTTGGGCAAAGTTCAAAATCTGGACACCCTTGCAAGTTCAATGCAATATTTAATTGACACCTATCCCGGAAGTGAAGTTGAACCACTTGCCCAGGATGTCCTTTCAAGGTTTTCGACCGATGAGGGTGGCAACCTTGTGTTGAACGAGGAACCTGTTGAAGGCGCCACAATTGGTGAAGAAGCCATTGCCAAAGAAGAAGCACTTGACTCACCCTACACCGCATCGCCCGGTGGGGTACATTTTTTCATGCTTTTGGTTGATGGGTCAAAAACCAACATCAATGCCCTAAAAATAAGGCTATCTGATTTTAATTCAAAATATTTCCGCACAGGACAATTAAAAATCAATAGTATTATTTTTCAGAACGAGGTGCAAATGGTTACTGTTGGCAATTTTGAAAATACCGAAAAAGTGATGGTTTATTATGAGTCGGTTGAAGCGAACCCCTACATTACATCGCAATTTGAAGATACCAACTATGAAATGATGGTAATTACAGTTGATAATTATCCAATCTTTTACCGTGAGAAAGACGTTAAGAGTTACAAAACCTTCTTCGAGAAAACTTATTTGTCGGGGGGTGAGTAGGCTAAATTGTCAGTCCATAAAGTTGTTTAAAAACGGATTGATGATTGATGATTTTTGATTTCAGAAATGTGTGAACGTCAGACAAATCAAAAATCATATATCGTTAATCATTAATCTGAAATCATAAACCGTCGACTTTATGGACAGTCACTAATTTTCTCAAAAAATATTACTTTCGCATTGAATAAAAGAAATGCTTAAAAAATTTAAAACAATGGCAAAAAACAATGGCCCTGAGAGCTCCTCCACTATTAATTTTCTTGGGGCAGGCACTACTATTTCGGGAGATATAAAATCAAGCGGTGATTTTAGGATCGACGGAAACCTGAAAGGATCAATAAACTCTAACGGAAAAGTGGTAGTGGGCAACTCCGGAAAAATCGAAGGTGAAATAACTTGCCAGAATGCAGATATTTCCGGGGAAGTCAATGGCAAGGTTATCGTGCACGAATTACTGATTTTAAAAGCAACCGCAAAAGTGGACGGCGACATTTTTACCAGTAAGCTGGCAATAGAGCCGGGGGCAAAATTCACCGGTACGTGCAACATGAACGAAATACCAAAACCGGAACAAAAGCCTGCCACATCCAATGAAAGACCCGGACAAAAAGAAAAAGCAACTAAATAATTATGCCAAATATACCGGCATAGGCATTCAAATGTTGGTAATTATGGGTGCCGGGGTATTTGGGGGTTACTATCTGGACACATGGCTGGGCAACCGGTTTCCGGTATTCCTCATCATTCTATCATTACTGGCAGTGGGGGTTGCCATTTATCATTCGATTAAAGACTTTATAAAATAGAATTATGCTTACCGAACAGCTTAAAAAATATTACAGGACTTTTGTAATCAACGCGCTAATTGTAACTGCCTCCATATCGTTACTTTACGTCCTTGCACTGCTCTATTTGCCTGCCATATATATTTCCCCGGCAATTCCATGGATTATCATTTTTTTCCTAATTATAACCCTTTCCATTTTTTATTTCCAACTAATGGCCAGCATTAAACGGGTAAGCAAATTTGTAAATGTTTTTATGGTTGCCATCGGGCTAAAACTAATTGCCTTCCTTATTATTATTGCACTCTACGCTTTTTTGAACAAAGCAGATGCTATAAATTTCATTATCAGTTTTTTTATTATCTATCTCATTTTTACCGTTTTTGAAATCCTGCAATTGCTAAAAGTCCAGAATAGCTTAAAACCTGGTAATTAGCGTTTTGATTTCAGATTAATCCCGCATGTGCGGGAATATGTGATTTTTGATTTGCCTGAGCTTCACACATTTCTGAAATCAAAAATCCCCGCCTGACCGGACGGGCAGGGTTAATCTTCAAACTTGTCCGTATGGATCGTTAATCAGTTTTAAGGTACTTTATGGACGGACACTAATTAATGTCGGCATGTATAGTCGATGATTCTCTTAATTAAATTTCAATTTGGCAACAAAAACTATAACTTATAGACAGCCACTTCTATTTACCCTCCACTTCTGTTAATTAAAATTTACATATCCCAATTTTGTGTTAATTAATTCAAAATTAGTACAATTTTAAGGTTAATTTAGACCTGGTTTAAATTAATTAACTTAGCCTTGTAGTTCAATTAGTGATAAACATTAATCAGGATTGGGTTAATCTAATACTTAAAGCTATGGGAACTATGGAATTTAATACTCAACTGACAAACCTTCAGGATAACCTTACATATTTTGCCAACACCTTAACACAAAACAATGACGATGCAAAAGACCTCGTTCAGGAAACCTACCTAAAGGCATTGACTTACAGGGAAAAATTTGAGGCAAATACCAACCTGAAAGCCTGGGCCTACACCATTATGAAAAATACATTTATCAACAACTACCGAAGAAGTACCAAAGTTAACATGATCATGGATTCTACTGCCGACTTGTATTTCCTCAACTCAAGCAGGACATCTTCTGAAGCTTCCCCCGAATCAGTAATCGCGCACAAGGAAGTTTCAAAAGCTGTAGATAACCTTGTTGATGGACACCGCATCCCGTTTAGGATGCACCACGAGGGATACAAATACAAGGAGATTGCCAAACACCTCGACCTTTCTATTGGCACTATAAAAAGCAGGATTTTCTTTAGCAGGAAAAAGCTGATGGATTCCCTGACCCGGGACGATCAACGTTGATTTTTATCTGACCACATAATCTATTGCCAGCCCGATAGGTATTTAATTATAACGCGAACTTCCGATGAAAGTATCTTCACTCATGAGTTCAATCCTGATAGGTGATTGTCAATTTTAAAACTCATCCCGAAAGCTTTCGGGATGAGTTTAGGTATTGTAGCTAAGGTGATTACAAGATATCCCCAACAACCCCGTACGTACGTGGTTGAGCTATCTGGTATTGTTTTTGGTTTAAAAGCTGCCCTATCAATAGCTAAACCAGTACCGGGTTTCAGTTACCACATTGAATATCTCAAAACTACAATACCACAACCCAGTAATGGTTTGAACTTGTGTGTAGTTTTGCCAGGACACTCATTGGAAATGGCTAAATATTATTCATGAACCTATTCACCACATTTTTGTAATTTTGTGCCCTGCTTATGAATTGACTTTCCGGTAATTCATAAACGAACCGGTTAAACTGTAAAACATAAGGGGCGTGGAATCATTTTTTTATCCTGATTCCATTATGTAATAAATTATCAATATGAAAACTACAATAAGCAAGAAAAACGGAAATGGCAGCAGCAAGGAAGAAATACTTCTGGATATGGCCCGCCAAAATGAGATGGACGGTTATGAAAAAATGGACTTGTACAACCAGGGGACCCTGGATAAATTAGCTTTTCATTATAAAGAAATAATCAAGCTCATAGGCGAAAACCCTAATCGTGAAGGAATATTAAAAACCCCGGAACGAGTTGGCAAGGCCATGCAATTTCTTACACATGGTTACGATCTGAACCCTGAAGAAATATTAAAATCGGCCATGTTTAAGGAAGACTACAAACAAATGGTGATTGTGAAAGACATTGAGGTTTATTCGTTGTGCGAGCACCACATGCTGCCATTTTTCGGGAAAGCCCATATTGCGTATATCCCAAACGGATATATCGTAGGTTTAAGTAAAATCCCCAGGGTGGTTGATGCATTTGCCCGAAGGTTGCAGATACAGGAAAGATTAACCACAGAAATTAAAGAGAGCATCCAAAATACTTTAAATCCACTTGGTGTTGCCGTAGTTATCGAAGCACAGCACATGTGCATGTCGATGCGTGGGATACAAAAACAAAACTCCGTTTCCACAACCTCTGATTTTACGGGGGCATTCCTCAGCGAAAAAACCAGGGCAGAATTCATCCATCTGATTGGATCGAACTTGCATTAATAAAAACCCAGAGGTTTGAGGTTAAAAGGTAGAATGGTATTGGATATAAGGTGAAAAGCAGGGATAAAATGTATAATACAAGGAACTGAAAATATTGAAGCGGTCATTCTCGCATTTAATCTTTTTTTTCATTCGCGCATTCACCCAGCCCAACGACCGTAGGGGATTCGAATGGACATTCCACCTTTCCACTTTTCCACTTTTCCACTTTTCCACCTTTCCACTTTTCCACCTTTCCATCACTTCTTAACACTCAGCACCATATATTTCGATGATTTCCAAAATTCAACTGGTTTTGTAATCTCAAAACTGAAATACCGTTTGGTCTCTTCATTTTTGCGGATAATGTAACTGTCGGAAGGATGGGTGGTAACGAGTTTAAATTTTTTGGCATCGATTGGAAAAATTTTGGTTCGGCGAATATCGATTCTTGTGAACAGTTCCTGGTCAACATCTTCCAGCATTTTTTCAACACGGCCAATGCCGATAAAGCCACCTTTTTTGGTAATGGCCCCTTTTTCTTTTAGCTCCTTTTCTGTACCAATAATATAATATGCTGCATTAAGCTGATTCGCCTGTATGTCGATCAACCTCCCTTGCTTAACATTTTCAGCACGCAGATCGGCAACAGAAGTATATAATTCCTCAACCTCATAATTCAAAGATTCCAGGTCGCTCACCAGCCCCACAATCTCCATATCCTTGCTCACGATCATGTTTTTCAGATTATCGAGCATGCGTTTAATCTCTTTGTTTTCGGTTTTTGAAGATTTAAGTTTGCCGCTCAGGTTTTTCAGGCTTTGCTTGTTTTGTTTCATCAACTGGTCGATGGCCCGGATGTCGTTTTTCACTGCCTCTACCCTGTCGTGCCCGGTTTCGGCCGAACCGGCCTGTTTGGCGATGAGTTGTTCTTTGGCACGTACCAGTGCAAGGTTTTCTTCGATATCATTAAATACATCCATAAAATTAACGATGTCCTGTTCGCGCTGCTGAACTGTTTTTTTCAAGTTTTCGTTTTCCTGCTTCAACTGCTCCACCTCAGCGTTGTTGCACGAAACCAGGAGAATTGACAGGGAAAGAAAAGCAAAAATTAATTTTTTCATTGTTGTTGTATTAAATATTTAAAGGAAGTTAACGTTATTGCTTTCAAAAAATTGAATCCGGGGAACATCAACTTACAAATCTATACAACTAACCAAAGGGTTCATTTAATACAACTATTTTTGCAACCTTTTTTTAACCACATAAAAAAATTATTAAAATCATGTTTACACAACGAAATCAAGGTATTTTTGATGTTTCGGGCCAACAGCCTGAATCTTTGGCCCTGAGCAAAACTTTTCTTTCCAGTGTATTTAGCTGGATGTTCATGGGCTTGCTGGCCACCGCCGGCATGGCATGGATTTTTGCCGATAACGCATATCTTATGGGTTTACTGTACTCCGAAACCGGGATGACCGCCCTGGGCTGGGTCGTCATGCTCAGCCCCATCGGATTTGTGTTGCTGATGTCATTTGGTTTTCAGAAACTCTCATCCGGTACGCTCATGTTGCTTTTTATTGCCTATTCGGTGATTATGGGCATGAGCTTAAGTTTTATTTTCATGGCTTACGAACTGGGATCAATCGCCTCCACTTTTGTTATAGCCTCCGGGATGTTTGGGGCCATGGCAATTTTGGGATATACCACAAAAACAGACCTTTCAAAATTTGGCTCCATTATGATCATGGGGTTGGTTGGAATTATAATTGCCAGCGTGGTTAATATGTTCCTGGGATCTTCAACGATGGATTATATTATCAGCTTTCTTGGGGTGTTGATATTTACCGGCCTTACCGCCTACGATGTTCAAAAGCTAAAAAGAATTGGCTCACAGGTAGGGACAACAAGCGAAACATCACGTAAACTTATTGTGATGGGCGCACTTACGCTCTACCTCGATTTCATCAATTTATTTCTGTTTTTACTTAGATTTTTAGGGAACCGCAGGTAGGGAAAAGTTTTTGGTGAGGGATGTCGGGTGACGGGTGACGGATGACGGACAACAAACAACAAACACCGAACAACAAACACCGAACAACAAACACCGAACAACAAACACCGAACAACAAACCCAATAATATTTAAAAAAACCCGGCAGTAATTATTATCAATCAATTTGTAGTAGCATCAAAAAAGTTTCATTTATGAAAGCATACGTTTTTCCCGGACAGGGGGCGCAATTTGTAGGGATGGGCAAAGACCTCTACGAAAATTTTTCGGCAGCCAAAGATCTATTTGAAAAAGCCAACAAAATACTTGGTTTTAAAATCACTGAGATCATGTTTGATGGCACCGATGAAGACCTGAGACAAACCAAAGTAACACAGCCAGCAATATTTTTACATTCGGTGATCCTTTCGCGCATGTTGAAGGGCAGCTTTAGGCCCGACATGGTGGCAGGGCATTCATTAGGCGAATTCTCCGCCCTTGTGGCCAACAAATGCCTATCGTTTGAAGATGGGCTGAAGCTGGTTTCAAAAAGGGCAATGGCCATGCAAAAAGCCTGCGAACTGGAGCCTTCTACCATGGCCGCCATTATTGGAATGGAGGATGATAAGTTGGAACATGTCCTGAAAGACATCACCGAAGTTGTAGTACCTGCAAATTACAATAGTCCCGGACAACTAGTCATTTCCGGTTCTGTTATGGGAATAAAAATTGCCTGTGAAAAATTAAAAGCTGCAGGTGCAAAAAGGGCGCTCCCTTTAAAAGTTGGTGGTGCTTTCCATTCACCATTGATGGAACCTGCCAGGGTGGAACTGTCAAAAGCCATTGAATCAACAAAGTTTAACCGTGGCATTTGCCCCATATATCAAAATGTTACCGCACAGCCCGTTAACGATCCGGAGATCATAAAATCAAACCTTAATACGCAATTAACTTCCCCCGTACGCTGGACCGGGATTATGAAAAACATGATCGCCGATGGCACTAAAACCATCATCGAAGTAGGCCCGGGCAAAGTGTTGCAGGGTCTTTTCAAAAAGATTGACAGGAATTTGGAGGTTAGCAGTGCTGTGGTGGAGGGGTGATTCGTTAGGACGTTTTATGGTACACCACTTATTTATAATGATGTATTATAGCTATTATTTCGGCCTCACCATCAACTACGATGAATTGAAGAGTTTTCCAGACCGTCTTTTATTTCAGCGAGAAACTTAGCATTGTGTCCGGTTTCCTCTAAGGAACTAATTACTTCGCTGATTGGAATAGACTTATCAAACTCCTCCAATGTTATAGCTTGCGGCCTTAATACAATTTCAACCACATTTTTTTCAAACATAGCACGAACCATTTTCAAAAACTTTGCATTTAATTCATAGAGTACTGTTCAACAACTTCCCCGAATCCACCAACTTTTTCAAATACTTCTCAGAGCAAGATTTCTCCAGGGCCTCCAGATAATGAACATTGTGCATATCTGATCCGGCAAGGTCAACCATATCTTCGTCAATAAATTTCTCTGCCATCTTTTTAACATCTGCTGAATAATGACCGGTCAGGGAAATAATGTTTATCTGAAATAAAATGCCCCTGTCTTTTAGCTCTTCGTATTTTTTAAAATTTCTGAACCAATACGAGTATCGCTCGGGATGGGCAAGGATAATTTTGTAACCCTCAATTTGAAGATCGAAGAGAAATTCCTTCAGCCGGGGGTGCTCATTAAAATAGGAGAATTCTATCAGGAGGTGCTTCTTACCAAAAGTCATCAGCTCCCCCTCTTTATATTTTGCTTCAAATTGGTCGTCGATGAGGTATTCGGCAGCAGCTTCAATTTCAACCTGGATGTTTTGCTTCTTTAATTCCCTCTTTACTTTTTTAAGTCCTGATAAGATTACATGGGGAGTGTTCTGAAAAAATTCGCCCTGGATGTGCGGGGTAGTTATAAACTTTTGATAACCCAGTTCCATCATCCCCCGGATGAGTTCTACCGATGTTTCCAAACTATCAGATCCATCGTCAATACCGGGGATCAAATGGGAGTGCATATCTGTTTTAAGGACAGACAGGTTTAGGGGTTTCGATAACTTCCCGGGTGTAAAAAGGTTTTTAATAAATCCCATTCTCAATTAATTGTGATTTTTTTACCAAACTTAGGCCAGCAATACTTCAGCGGGAATCTTCAATCCTTTGTTTAAAGACTTCACCATTTTTAGTGAAAGTTTTCTTTTACTGTTGAGTACTTCACTAACCCTGCTTTGGCTACCCAAATATTCCACCATATCCATCTTTGTCATTCCCATTTGTTCCATTCTGAATATTATGGCATCAATTGGATCGGGTGGAGCGATAGGATAATGTTTCATTTCATAAGATTCAACAAGGGTACAAAGCAAATCAAATTCATCGCCATCCTGAGTATCCCTTTTCGCCCCCCACAACTCCTCAATTCTTTTGAGCGAAGTATAATAATCCTTCTCTGTTTTTATTGGTTTTATTTCCATGAAAATATTTGAACTTCCCAAATTGGGATAATTAATTCTTGTAGCATTTTGTACCATTAAGTTGTATTGGCCAAAATCAAACCGGGATGATATGTTTAATTTACTTGTCTTACCGGTCCACATATTGCTCCTCGTAATACTTCTTGTAATCGCCGGAAGTAACATTTTCGAGCCAGTCGATATTTTCGAGGTACCAGTCGATGGTTTTTTCGAGGCCTTCTTCAAATTGCACCGAGGGTGTCCAGCCCAATTCGTTTTGCAGTTTTGAGGAGTCGATGGCGTAGCGCAAATCATGTCCTGCACGATCCTTGACATAGGTGATCAGCTTTTCGGATGTGCCGGTATCACGGCCAAGTTTCCTGTCCATAATGCTACACATGAGTTTGATCAAATCGATATTTGTCCATTCATTGTGCCCACCGATATTGTATGTTTCTCCTACTTTGCCACGATGGTAAATTTCGTCGATTGCCCGCACATGATCGACAACCCACAGCCAGTCGCGGATATTTTCGCCTTTGCCATAAACGGGCAAGGGTTTATTATTTTTTATGTTGTGGATAAAAAGCGGGAGGAGCTTTTCGGGGAACTGATAGGAACCGTAATTGTTAGAGCAATTTGAGATTTTCACAGGCAAATTAAAGGTATGGAAATATGCCCGCACCAGGTGGTCGGAGCTGGCCTTGGAAGCAGAGTAAGGGCTTCGTGGGTCATAAGATGTCTCTTCTACAAAAAAACCGGTTTCGCCCAACGAGCCATAAACCTCATCCGTTGAAACATGATAAAATATTTTCCCCTCCGGCTCATCTTTCCAGTGAAACTTTGCTGCGTTCAACAGGTTGGCCGTACCAACGATATTGGTATAGATAAACTCGTTGGGGCTGGCTATGGAGCGATCAACATGCGACTCGGCGGCGAGGTGGATCACGCCATCGAATTTAAAAGACCCAAAAAGCTGTTGCATCTCATCGTCTTTCACAATGTCAGCTTTTACGAACTCATAGTTTGGCATGTCCTCAACATCTTTTAGGTTGGCAAGGTTGCCGGCATAGGTAAGATTGTCCACATTAACGATCTTGTAATTTGGGTATTTGTTTACAAATAGCCTCACAAGGTGCGAACCAATAAATCCGGCACCACCTGTTACCATAATTGTTTTGTCAAATTCTTTCATTTGCTTGATGTTTATTTGTTTCTAAAATATTCATATCTATCACTTTCTGCCCAGTTAGATATATTGCGGGTTACCGTTCCTTGTTTTCTTCTTCAGATATACAATTCAATAATCTAAGTTTAATGTCCTCGGAATAATCCTCTTCATATATTATAGAATCAATAATATCTTTCAGTAATACTTTCTCTATTCTATTTGCTGCCACATGGTAACTAATTGTTTCCATTTTGTACACCTCCTGAATATCTGTAATATATATTATTGTATTCATTCGCTATTTTTTAGGCGTTTAAATACATCCTTGGCTTCTTCAAGTTGTTTTTCAAACTCTACACTTTGTTCTCCAAGAAACCTTTCAAAATCAGCAGGGGATATTGATTGAATATAATTTTCCAGTTTTTTATGAAAAGCATCGCGAAAATGCAAATCCCTGGATGCCATTTTGATGCGGGCATCTTCTATATGTGGTCTTTGTAAAGGATGCTCCGAAAAGTAATTAAAAATATCGTCAACTTCTTTTTGGCTTAACGTTCTTGCTTTCTTTTTATAGTGTTTTTCAATCTCAAAGGCAATTCCTGTCTCAAATGATGCAATCAAATTTAATATCTCGGCATACATCATATCACGAGTATTTTCTTTTGATTCCAGTTTAAGGATTTGTTTATACTCTTTAGCGTTTTCTTTAAAGATGCATTGATATATCTTGTCTGTAAATAGAGAATATTTATAATTTCCCATATTGACAAAACGACTTAATGCTGACGTAAACTCTTTCCTGTACTTACTTTCCCGTATGGCAGCGGGCAAATAATCTGAATCTTTTCTGTTAATATATTTTGTACCCCCGCCTGTTTTTTCATTTATAGTTTCTATTACAATATCCAATATTTTTGATCGTAGATGTCTTGCGTTTTTACTTTCAATAAGAAGCATTCCCAAATTTAATAATGCACGAAAGTTAAAAAGCCCCAATTGTGTAGTTTTGCTCGGGACATTAATGACATGACCAAATTGTAATTTCAACTCTTTTAGTTGTTTACCTTTACTTAAAACATATCCATTATGTTTTAGCTCTTTATCGTATTTCTCTAAATATCGCTTGACAGTCCGTTCGTCAATGCCATAAAAATCAGCAACCATTTGGACGGTAAATTTATACTCGCCTTGGAAAAGCATTCCCGGCAGCCCTATAAACTCCTGTATTTTTATTAAAGCAAATCTATTGTTTAGGATATTCTGTCTATCAATATTTGAACTTGTTAAATCCTTCATTTATATTCTTTTTGCAAAGGTACAATTTTAGTACAATGTTTTTGTTACAATGCACTGTAACCATTGCCATTCCCCTATTTCCCCGCAAGGGCCAACTCCCATTTCCAGGCCGAGAGTGTCATTTCGTCGATGCCTTTTTCTGCTTTCCAGCCCAGTTCATTATTTGCAAAATTTGTATCGGCCCACACTTCGGTTATGTCGCCGGGCCGCCTGTCCACAATTTTATAATTCAGCTTTTCGCCCGACATTTTTTCAAAACTGTTGATCACTTCAAGTACAGAGTAACCATTTCCGGTCCCGAGGTTAAAAATCTCCAAATCTTTTTTCATGTTCTTTTTCAACATCCTATCGACAGCTACCACATGCGCCCCGGCAAGGTCCATCACATGTATGTAATCTCGTATTGGCGTGCCGTCAGGTGTTGCATAATCATCGCCAAAAACTTTGAGTTGCTCGCGTATGCCAATGGCCGTTTGGGTTACAAAAGGGATTAGGTTGTTGGGCACCCCCAGGGGCAATTCTCCAATTTTTGCGCTTTCGTGTGCCCCAATTGGGTTAAAATACCTCAGCATGATAGAATTGAGGTTTCCAACGGCGTTTACCGTATTCCTTATGATATCCTCCGACATTTGCTTTGTATTCCCGTAGGGCGATAAGGCAGGTTTGATGGGGGCTTCTTCGGTAACCGGCAACTTGTCGGGCTGGCCATACACAGTACATGAAGATGAAAATACAATATTTTCTATCCCATTTGTAGTCATAGTGATGGCCTCGATACTGTCCAAAACCTCAATTTGGGAATTCGACAAATTATCCACAATAATAACATCGTAGCCCTTTTCCTGCAATTTAACCACAGTGTGCGATCCGATGTATCCTGTTCCTCCGGTAACTAAAATTTTTTGCATGATAGATGTTTTATTTATTTAATCAAATAGAGTTTTTTGTTTACTTTCTGAATGTTTCAAGGTAAATTTCATTGGGGATTTTTGCCTCAACACTTCAATTTTATTGTTTTGTTTTAGATGATTTGTTAGTTTTCTTATTGTCCAATCAATTTTTAACCTATCAATTATTTCTTTTGAAGAAAATGCACCAAACGATAATAACTTCATGATTTTTAAATCAAAAGTAGTTGAAGGTTCGTTCCCCATTGAAACTTCCATTTCTTGTAATGAATAATTTTCTTTCTTATGTCCCTGGATATCCACAGGGATTGCCCCTTTTTGAATTAAGATATTGTTGGCGTTATTTTCTGAGCTCAATGGTGTACGAACAAAAATACTTCGCCCTTTTCGCAATCCGTCAACAACACCAGACCATGTCCCGCCTTTTTCGCTTGATTCTGCAACATAAATTTCTTTAGCTAAACCATATATGATTGGATTTCGTGCCATTGCAAGTTGCACACTCCAGGGGGCTTTTGGGAAAAATGTACTAAGTACGAGTACATCGCCATCAATAATTTGTTTGTAATACTTTTTATACCCCGAATTGAATGTGGTTATTCCTTGTGGCAAAACAATTATACTTTGTCCTTTATATTTAATTGCAGAATCCAATGCCTGCTTGTCCACCCCTTTGGCAAATCCGCTAACAACTACCTTATAATCTTTACTTGCAATTTTCGCAACATTATCAGTAAATTCCAGCGATATATCTTCGGCTTTCCGGGAACCAACAATTGCAATGGAGTCTTCTTTCAATATCTGCTTATTTCCTTTTGTATAAATTAAAGGTGGTGAATATGTACGCTTTAAGTTATCTTTTATTACCGGTGAATAATCGGGGGATGTTATGGGAATAATATCGTAGCCCTGCTCCAATAAGTCTTCTACAAGAAATGAATAATTTGCGAGTTCATTTTTTGCTTCATTTAATAATTCAATTTCATTTTCATTTAAAGAAAATAAATTTTGCCAATCTGATTTTTCACAATGGAAAAAATCAACAATAGTTTGTTTTTCCTCAAATAACCGCACTATTAACTCATTCTTCCTTGCTGTCCTCATTTTCGGAAGATGAGCTAATGCAATCCAATAGGCGTATTCTTGTTTCATAATTAAATATCTCCTCCAACAGTTCTTGCAATAACTAATGGAACAATTATTTCAGCCCCAAAATTAGTCAATAATTTACCAATTTCCCTAATTGTTGCACCACTATCAAAAATATCATCAATAAGCAGGATACTTTTGTTATTGATTTCAATAGGCTCTGTGAAATTAAATGCCCCCGAAACATTGTCTCTTTTTAAGTAACCATTTTGAAATACTTTTTGTGGTTGTGTTTCACGCTGTTTTACAAGCTTATGGCTGATTGGGACTTTAAGGACATACGAAATTTTTTCAGCAAAATTTTTCACTAATTCACCGGAACTTGTTGGTGGAACATAAACAATTAAATCAAAATGTTTGTTTCCAAAAGTTCTCCTAAAAGCTTTCAGGGTAAGTTTTAATAAAAAATCAGGGAAGTCGCCACCATTTTCATATTTACAACGATGCAAAACAGTGCCAACATTTGAAACACCATAATACGAAGAGGCAATTCCGTTTTTAATATTTGAATTGTTGCTTTCAACATTAAGAACGGGGAAATAGGTTTCTCTAAATTCTTTTAGTTTTTCTATGGTTGATTGTTGAGCTACTACAGTCCGTTTATTGTACTTCGTATTATCACAATTATCAAATTTATTCGGAAGTTTATCTCCAAGATACTTACATAAAAATTTCATGCGCGGTTCTTTTGTGAACACATAATCCACCATTGAACCTAAATCTTTAAGTTTAGCATTTCTCAATTCATCAAATTTATCAGTGTTTAGTTCAGGGGCATTAAACGATTTGAGTTTGCTTCAAATTAGTTTTTTTCATCAATTGCTTTTCGCCAAGTTGCTCCTGCTTAACAGCATCTATCACTTTTTGATATTTTCTGATATTGGGCCTGCCGCCATCAACAAAAGCCTTTGGCAGTTTATAGTCTTCAGGTACCCCATTATCATCTTTTTTTGAATTGTAGAACAAAATAATGAACGTTCTTTGTCCATCCCTGCCTGCCCTGCCAATTTCCTGATAATAGTGAATTGGGGATGCCGGTATTTGCGTATGGATGATAAATCGAATATCCGGTTTGTCGATGCCCATTCCCAGGGCATTTGTTGACACGACACATTTCCAATTGTTGTCCATCAAACCTTTTTCAATCTCTTTTCTCGTATCCCCATCAAGTCCGGCATTATAATCGGTTGAATTTATGCCAACAAAATCAAACCATCTTGCATATATTTCTGTGTTTACCCGTGTGCCTGTATAAAGCAAGCCTGTTCCGGGAAGTTTATTTATCTTTTCGGCAAGCCAAAGGAGTTTCTCATCTTCAGATTTTGTTTCAATTACAAACAGGTTGAAATTTTCACGAAGCAGATTGCCCCGGATTGTTGTTAAGTTTCCCGAAATTTGTTGTTCAATGTCAGTTTGTACCCTTTTTGTTGCAGTTGCCGTGGTTGCGAGAACAGGAAGTTCTTTAGGGAGTAATTGCACTAAATTTATTATTCTACGAAATGCCGGGCGAAAATCATGGCCCCAAACAGAAATAGTATGAGCCTCATCAATTACAATCATTGATAAATCCATCCTCCTTGTCGCCTCAATCCATTCTTGATTCTCCTGTCTCTCAGGGGCTATGTATAGGATTTTTATCTTACCATCAATTGCATCTTGAATTACCTGAGAATTTTCTTCATGCGTTTGCTCAGAATTTATGTGTTTTGCAACAATCCCTTTTTCGTTTAAACCATGAACCTGGTCTCGCATTAATGCAATTAATGGGGAAAATATTATGGTAATCCCATCAAATTGTGTAGCAGGAAATTGAAAACAAAGTGACTTACCATACCCGGTTTTTTCAATCAGCAATACTCTTTTCCCGTGAAGAAGCAAATCAATAGTTTCCCATTGTTCATCATAAAATTTATCGAAACCAAAGGTTCTTTTCAGTTTTTTTTCTGCTTCATTCCGTGTCATGTTTCCTGTTCATTAATGTAACTTAAACCAGATGGGTGTTTCTCTTCTTTGTCACATTTAAACATCTGAAGACCTGGAAGATTCCATCCTGAATACTACCTGGACTATGTGCTTATTGATTGATCTTACATACAATCAAAACCTTCCAGCTCTCGCCTATTACCACCACCAAACAAGGAATTCAAATACTTTAATATTGTGATTGCCTGTTGCGGAACCTGATCAATTTTTACAGGCTCCAATAAATAAGGTCTTTTATTTTATTGCGATAAACCCCCTTGACATCAACTAAAATACCGTTTTCTGAGGTTATCTGTTTGAAGTAATTTTCATCCAGGTTTTTGTATTCCTGATGGTTGACGGCAACAATTACCGCTTCATATTTTTCAGACAAATCATCTGTAAGGCCAAAACCATACTCTTTTTCAACTTCACCTGAATTTGCGTAGGGATCGACAACATCAACCTGCACACCATACGACTTCAACTCATTGACAATATCGGGGACGCGGGAGTTCCTGATATCGCTAACATCCTCCTTCTTTGCTGCCTCGGCCACTTTAATGGATGGGGCTTTGTGCACCCCGGCATCAACAACCAGTTCGTAAGTTTTAGCAACTATATCAAGGGATTCGTCGTCACAGGCAGATACCACTTTTGTTATTGTGGCCAGGGTATGTACTTCATCTCCTGGATTGATCCTTTCGGGCGAATACCCAACCTTGAAATCCTCAATGTACTTTAACCCCGAAATTTCTTCAAGCAGCGGGATGCAATCCTCCTCGGTGGCCCCGGGGTAAACTGTTGATTCGTAAACCACATAATCGCCCTTTTTCAGGATTTTTGCAACAGTTTTGGTTGCAGCAATCAAGGGGGACAGATCGGGCATATTGCTATCGTCGATGGGTGTTGGGACGGCAACGATATGAAATGTGGCATCTTTTAAATCCACAGGGTTTGAAGTGAATAAGATATCACACCCATCAAAAGCTTCGGGCTTAAGTTCTTCACTGGGGTCGATGTGGTTTTTCATCATTTCCACACGCTCCGGCTTGATGTCGAAACCAATCACCGGTACTTTTTTACCAAAGGCGAGAGCAATGGGCAATCCAACATAGCCAAGGCCGATCAACGATACTTTGGTTTCCTTTTTTAAAAGTTTGTCGTATAAAGTCATTTTCTGTAATTAATTTTTTGGTTCAAATTATTTTTTCTCAACTATTATTAATATTATATTTAAAATGTATAGGGGTATAAGATATGGGATGAATAAGGAATTTTGAATTGTAAATTTCATCTGGTTTTCCAAATCCAACTCT
>NIVA01000059.1 GCA_002254335.1 Bacteroidetes bacterium 4572_114
CAGTACAACTCTTCAATTTTGGCAACGCCAAGAGCACTTAACAAACGGGGAATGGCTATTCCCCCGGTAGAATTAACGCCGTCGATAGCTACCCTGAAGCCTGCATTTTTTATAGCATCCACATCCACCAATTTGAGTTTAAGGACTTCCCTGATATGGATATCAATAAAATCATCACGGGTCGTGAGAGCACCCAGGTTATCCACATCAGCAAACCCGTAACTACCGGTATCGGCAATGTTAAGTATCTCCTTGCCCTCGGCAGCGTTTAGGAATTCACCATTTTCATTCAGCAATTTTAAGGCATTCCATTGCTTCGGGTTGTGACTTGCAGTAAGGATAATCCCGCCGTCAGCCTTTTGGTGGACTACTGCAATTTCAACTGTTGGTGTGGTCGAAAGCCCAATATCAACCACATCTGCCCCCATGCCCATCAAGGTGCCAATCACGACATGGTTTACCATCTCCCCCGAAATCCGCGCATCGCGCCCAACAACAATCTTTAACTTTTTGTCTTGATCTTTCTTTTTCAGGAACATTAAATATGCCCCCGTAAATTTTACAATGTCGAGCGGGCTAAGGCCTTCGCCCGGGTTTCCCCCAATTGTCCCGCGAATACCGGAAATAGATTTTATTAGTGTCATAGTTTTAAATTTTCAACAAATATAAGCCTCTTTGCAGATTATAAAAAAATAAAATTGGGTTTTTTTTGGGTTTCCCTCCTTCGCTTCGCTACGGCGGGCAGGCAGGTTTCGGGTTTCAGGTTTCAGGTTGTGCTTGGCTTCCTTCACCTGACACCCGGCATCCGACACCCGTCCTTTGCAGGTTTCGGGTTTTATGTTTCAAGTTTCAGGTTTCAGGTTTGTTGGGTTGCTCCTGGCTTTTTTCGCTTTGCTCTTGGCTCTTTGCGTTTCGGGTTTCGGTAAATTCCCTTAGCGACTTAAAGTCGCTTAGGGAATAAAAAAAGCCCTCCCGGAAATCCGGGAAGGCTTAAGAGTAAGCTATGAAAAAAAAATCTTTCTACTTGATTATTTCATAAGTAGGCTCGGGTCCTGTAAACCTGAGAATGAAGGTTATAGTCCCCCCATCCGGGATCGGGATATCGGGGCCACCAGGAGAAAGTGTCACACCATCCGGTGGATCAAGGGATCCAAGGTTAACATCCCATGCATCATTGGCCCTGAACTTAAACCTCTGATTTTCTGCTGCCGGAATATCCTCGACAGTAACACTCAGGTATTGATTTATCGGATCATACACCATGTCGATATCATCGGTCCAGGCAAGCCATTCGCCAATTACGCCCCAGTTTTCAACAGCATCACCATAATTCCAGGTAAGGTTATTGATATCAATTTCCAGATGATAGCCACCTGGCCCGGGGACAATAAGGTTTCCTGCACCTGCATCAATGTCCAGTGTACCTGGTTCTACGCCCGCACCATAATTAGTATGGTCCCAATCAGGATCAGAAGTAAACTTAAATTCAAAGCTACCACCTTCGGGAAAGAAAATGTAGCCATTGTATATGCCATCACCATCAAAATCAAATACATTTGGTGCATCGGCAGGTGCCCATCCCTGGTAATCGCCGGGAACCCACAACTTTGCGAATTCAACAACCCCGGAATATGGTGTTATTGTCATCGAAATTCTATCAGAATAAAGTTCAGAAACATCAGTATCGGTATTAAGGAATGAGTAGATACGGATTTCCACCATTCCTGCAACGTCAGCTTCCAATCCCATACTCATAACTATACTGTTCATTTCGCTTTCAGTAATTGCAAATGATGTTTCGGTTGTATTTACAAGTTCCCTTGCATTAACAAAATTGCTATCGGCCAGATCGATCTGCAACGAATATTTTGTTGCCTCAAGATCATCCAAATTATATTTGGTCGCCGACCATTTGAACGTTGTCATAATACTATCGGCTGTGGCCTCGGCCAAAATAAATTGAGATTCACTTGCAGGTTCGGTTATACCGGCCGGGGTGGCCTGGCCCATATCCAAAACCGGGGTGGCCTCTTTTTTCTCGCACGAGGACATCAGGCCAATTCCGATTATTGCTATTAAAAAAAATGTTAACCTTTTCATATTTATATTCTGTTTTTAAATATTAATATCCGTCATTTTGATCAAGATTTGGATTAGCTCCAATATCTGAGGAAGGGATCGGGAATAAGTTATATTTACTATCTGTAGCACTTCCTTCTGCAACATTGCCTTTCCATGGCCACAAATATCCGCCCCCGGTAAATTTACCATGCCTCACCAGGTCGGTACGGCGCGTACATTCCCAATATAGTTCACGGCCCCTTTCATCAAGAATAAAATCGAGGGTAAGGTCGCCGGCAGTAATATTCCCTGAATTATCGCCATAAGCCCGTTCCCTTATCATATTTACATAACCAACGGCTGCACCCATGTCGCCTGCCCCATGTACAGCAGCTTCGGCATACATCAGATAAATGTTGGCCAAACGGAAATATGGGAAATCAGTATCAGGAAAGTCGAGGCTTGAACCGCTGGACCCGTTTGATTGTACATTTTTAAATTTGGTAACTGCATACCCATCAGTAAATTCGCCAATATTAACAATCTCCTTGTTTTGCCCGTTGGTGAAAAACATTGCCCTGCTGTCGATATCACCTGTTTCATCAGGGAATTTATTAACAAAAGCACTGGTTGTACGTGTACCGCCCCAACCACCGCCAACACCGAAATCTGATGGGTTCATGTCGCCACCAATGGCTGCGTGGATTATAAAATTCGTCCCACCATATGTGCGCGTTGCATTTCCATCGAAAGCTACCGAAAAGATTTGCTCGTTGTTGTTAAGATTGTTATCAGCAAGGAAAAGGTCCTGGTACTGCGGGTTAAGCGAGTAACCGGCATCAATTACCTTTTGACAATTTGCAACACATTCGGCATACTTTGCCGTACCGGTGTAAACTTCGGCATTTAGGTATAATGTTGCCAACAGGCTCCAAGCTGTGGCCTTATCGGCACGTGCGTAAACTGACCTCGGCTCAATTAATTTACCTTCAATGTCATTCAGTTCCGATTCGATGTAAGCAAATAAATCTGCCCTCTGGATTTGCTCAGGAAAGAAGGCCCCCACTGCATCGGCCTCGGTAACAAATGGCACATTTGCAAATAGGTCCATGGCATGGAAATAGCTCAATGCCCTAAGGAAACGTGCTTCGGCACGGTAAGTTTTTACTTCGGCAAGAAGGTCGCCAGTTACTCCCCTTTCACTGAGTTTTCCATCAGATGTTTCACGAATATATTCATTACATGCTGAAATCTGGTAAAAAATCCTGTAATACATGGCAGCGATAAAAACATCGCTCGAACCCCACGTTTGCCAGTGAAAATCCTTAATGGTCTGGTCGTTCCATGAAATTACAGCTTCATCGGTAGGTAGCTCCTGATGATACCACCATCCACGTAAATACTGGCCGAAACCCTCGTCGATACCACTAATGTCGCCATTTCCCGAAGGCCCTTCCTGACCCGACACTGCAAGGCCGGCATACAATTTTGCCAGCACCTCAATGTAAGATCCAGGATCATCAAATATTATTGCTGACGTAGTAACATCTTTATCTAATGGCACAGTATCAAGATCCTTGGTGCAGGAAATAAAGATCAGTGCAAATCCTGCAATTACCAATGTTATATTAAATATTTTTTTCATTATTATCCTGTTTTTAAATTTGATTAAAACTGAAGGCTCACACCAAATACATAAGTCCGTGGACGTGGATAAACCCTATTATCAATACCTCCACTGATCTCCGGGTCGATACCTTCATAATCGGTAATCACGAAAGCATTATTAACGGAGGCTGAAAGGCGCAGGTTGGCTTTGCCGTTAATTATGGCCGGGAATAAATAACTCAGGGTCATATTATCCATCCTGAAGAATGAACCATCCTGGATGTAAAAATCAGATAAATACTGAGGGGTAACAAATTCAGTATTGGTAACGGATGAAGTAATGTTGCCAAGATACGGGCCTTCGGGACGGTATAACCTTTCGTAAACACCATTTTCGGAATCAACATTATTATACACATAGTTACCAAAATTGGCACGTCCTGAAAAGGAGAAATCCCAGTTTTGATAACTTACGTTTGAGTTGATACCAAAGTAAAAGTCGGCAGCAGGCTTTTTGTAATGATAGCGGTCAGAATCGGTAATTTCACCATCGCCATTCCTGTCAACATACATTCCCTCGATAGGTTTTCCATCAGTGCCATAAACCTGCTCATAAACAAAGAATGAATTGGCTGGCTGGCCCACACTATGCATCTGGACAGTATTGCCTACCCCACCTGAAATCCCTCCGGTTGCAACGCCTAAGTAATCAGGATCGTCCGTGGCAGTCAACTTGGTAATTTCATTCTTATTATAGGTAGCATTAAACCCAATTTCCCAAAATACCTTTGCAGTTGATACCGGCCTGTAGGTAATTGAGAATTCAACACCCTTGTTTTCAAGGTCTCCAATATTTGTAAGGATAAAGTTTGAAAGATTTGTACCGGCTGGTACAGGGATAAAGTTAATCAGGTCTTTGGTTTCTCGTTTATAAACATCGATAGAACCATAAACCTTGTCCTCGGCAAAACCAAAATCCAAACCTAAGTTAATGGTCGTGGTCTCTTCCCATTTGATGTTGTAATCATATCCTTCAGGACGCAAGGTATAATAGAATAAATTTCCAAGCTGGTAACGTGCAAATTGGTTGCTCCTGGTATAGCGGGGCAAATAAGGATAGTTGCCCTGGTTAATATTTTGCTGGCCTGTAACGCCCCAACCTGCCCTCAATTTTAATTGCGAAAGCACATTTGCATTTTGCATCCATGGCTCATCCACAATTTTCCATCCCAAAGCTGCTGACGGGAACAATCCCCAGCGGGTGTCGGGCGAAAAACGTGAAGTACCATCGTTACGTAGGGTAAACGTTAACAAGTACCTGTCTTTGAACGAATAGTTAAAACGTCCAAAGAATGAAACCAGAAAGCTTTCGGTAGGCCTGTTGATTGTATCAATATCATATGTCCTCATTGGGTCGCCAAAAAAAGTCTTCTGATACCACCCTGGGCGACCGGTTATAGGATCAATGGTAAATTCCCGTGAGTAGTTGCCATTGACCGATGAATTTTTCCTATAGAAATGTTGCCATGAATAACCGGCCATTACATCAAAACGGCTCTCGATGCTTTCAACATATTTCACATAATTGAGGTAGAAGTCCAACAGTTCATTTTTCTTTTCCTGCTTGTAGGAATTATAGGTACCGCCACCATTCAGGGGATCATAAGACCAGGGGGCATAATCAGAGACTATTACATCGCCATTGGAATTTGACTGGTCTAAACCCAGGTTTAAGTTGGCCCTTAATTCGGGTAGGAAGTGGAATTTATAATCGAGCTGAATGTTACCAATAACACGATTAACATCCGACTGATCATCCCTCATATTGAGTAATGCGACCGGATTGCTCGATCCCTGCACAACAGGATTTTGATTACCTGATTGCACCCATGCCTGATATCCACTATAATCAGTTGAAGGCATAAGAATAGTATCAGTCACTCCATCTCCATTAACATCGTCCATGTATGTTGGATTATACATGTGATCGTTGTGTATTGGTTTAGTGGGATCATATTGTAAAGCAGAACCAATGGCGCCACGATCGGCAAACTCATTCTTCACGTTTACATATTTAATATTAATATTAACCTTCAGATGATCATCAAATAATGTTGGGTTAAGTGCGGCATTAATAGTTGTCCTCTTCAAATTATCGGTTTTCAGGATACCGTCCTGATCGGAATAGCCAATGGATAACCTGTAAGGAAGTCCGTCTAAATCACCCGACAGGCTCACATTATGATCCATTCCAAATGCATTTTGATAAATCTCTTCCTGCCAATCGGTATTGGCATCCCCTAACATACCAACCTGGTTTGGGTGACGGTCCTGAACTTCTTTACGGAATTCATCAGCGCCCAAAACATCAATTTTCTTGATTGGTGTGTAATAGGAGAAACTACCGGTGTAGTTAACTTTTAGAGGTGAGCCAACTTTACCTTTTTTTGTGGTAATTATGATTACACCATTAGAAGCCCTCGACCCATAAATTGCAGTTGCCGAAGCATCCTTCAATACCGTAAATGTTTCGATATCGTTCGGGTTAATGGTGTTCAATGGGTTTCTCATACCTGAAATCCCATCATTATCAATAGGCACACCATCAATAACAAACAACGGGTCGTTACTGGCAGAAAGTGATGATCCTCCCCTGATCCTGATTGTTGACCCTTCTCCGGGGGCACCACCACCATTAATGATCTGAACACCGGCGATTTTGCCACTGATAAGTTCAGTAGGCGAAATAACAACACCTTTGTTAAAATCTTTGGCATCAATAGCAGTTACCGAACCTGTGGCATCCTCTTTTTTCTGAACACCATAACCAATTACCACAAAGCCTTCAAGGGCCGTAGATTGCATATGCAACGCAACATTTACAGATGTACCGGGCTGGACAAGGATTTCCTGCGGCTCGTAGCCGATAAAAGAAAACACCAGGGTAGTGTTGGGTTCAACTGAAATGCTGTAGTTACCATCGATATCAGTAACAGTTCCCCTAACTGTACCCTTTACCACAATAGTGGCCCCGGGCAGAGTTGTTTTGTCAGCGGCATCCGAAACTGTACCTGTTACTTCGCCGGGCTGGGCGAAAACCGTTACAGGGCCAAAACACAGTATTGCAAGCAGCAACATGAGTTTTGTCTTTAGATGTTTTACCATAGTACAAAATTTAGTTTAGTTAATCTCATTAATTTATTTCTTGCTTTTTTCAAAACAGCCGCCAAAAGTAAACAAAACATTTAAATGTTATTAACATTTCCTTGAATAATTTACTATTCAGGTTGCTGTCAAAAAAAAAATATGTTTCTTAATTAACGGCACTAAATTTGATAAAAAAACAATTTATCCTAAAAAAAAATTTGTGTTAAAATAATTTATTTACTTTTGCAAATGAAAAATCAAATTTACTAATCAAATATTTAAAAACTATGAGAAAATTTACTTTAAGAATTAGCACACTTTTAATGTTCCTCGCCATGGGAACTTTTGTAATGGCACAGTACCCAGTTACTTTTAATGTTGACTTGAATGAGGTAGAAGGCTTTAATGCCGATACTACCGAAATTTTCATGGCAGGGGATTTCTTAGGATGGGCTACACCTGGTTCAAACCCAGATTACATGATGGCACCAACCATTGAAGATCCTTTGGTTTATACATTAAAATTTGACTTCCCTGAAGGAGATACCGTTTTTCAATACAAGTATTTCTTTGTTTACAATGGTATCGAAAGCTGGAATGGTGGCGAATGGGAAGGTACAGATAATCGTATTATTGCAGTAACTGATACTGTTACTCTTAATGACATTTGGGCTGACAGGCCTGCCGTTGTTACTTTTAATGTGGATATGACAGATGCTGCAGATTTTAATCCTGAGACAGATGAAGTTTACATGGCAGGAACTATAAACTTAGCCAATGGATGGGTAATGCCGGGCGAAGCCCCATTTTACAAGATGGAGCTATCTGCTGAAAAGGAGATGATTTACACAAAAGCACTCTCCCTTTATCTCGGGGATTATGCGTATAAGTATTTCCGTGTTATTGACGGAGAACCAAGTTGGGATCATGGGGAATGGGCAAAAGCTGACAGGTTACTTACAGTTGATACAACTATGACCGTTAACAATATCTGGGGCGACCCGTCTGCAATCAACAACCCAACTGAAGGCCCAATCGTATCAATTTCCCCCAACCCTTGTCAGTCATTTATCAATATTACATTCTTTGAAAATATGAATGACATCACCAAGGTTGAGGTATATAATATTGTTGGTGCTGTGGTTAAAACCATTGATGGTTTTTCAAATCATGTAGTAACCATTAATACTGCCGACTTAACAAATGGTGTTTATTTTGTAGCTGTCCACAACGCAAGTGGCGTTCAAACAACGAAATTCATAAAGAACTAAGATTAAATTCTTTATCTATAAAACCCGGTCAGGTCATGGCCGGGTTTTTTTTTG
>NIVA01000060.1 GCA_002254335.1 Bacteroidetes bacterium 4572_114
AGGCTGTATCTAAGAATCCATACGCAGCAATTTCATGCATATTTTGGATTGCTGAAGTACCTGGATACAAGATTGCCGTGTGGTATCTCCCTTTCGCATTATTATAAGCTTTTAAATACTCCAATAATTTTACTTGATATTGAGCAGGAGATCTGCCTTCGTCAATATAATTTATGACTGTAAGAGTAGGTAAAGTAACATTTAAACTTAACGTTGAAACAGAATTCTGAAAGTTAGGATCAGGGTATTGTCCATTTGGGGGTGGTGCAATGGAAGACCAATCATTACCCCACCATCCCCATAAATCAGTTAAGACACAGAGTTCTAAAATGCCACCAACCACAACCGTCGGTGTCCAAGAAGTAGCAATTGTAAAAACGATTGCTCCATGTTCCCATTCCTTGGCATTAATTGTAGCATCGATGCCGGCATCTGCTATTGGCGCCACTTGAAAAAATAAGTTCATACATTCCGTCGAAGCAATGATGCATGGATCAATGGGATATCCGGTAAGGCAAAGTTCTACACTGCCATTGGCATGGTCACCAGGCCCTGGATAATAATTAGTATAAAGGCTGTTTTCATCATCAAAAAAGCCATCTCCTCCTGGGGTTGTCCATAGCAATCCACTGTAATCGCTTGCTGCACCTGCAAGGGGAAATGGAATTCCCGATTCGCATATGGTATCATCATCTCCGGCATATACCACCGGACACTGGCAATTCACAATCACCGGTATCAGAAACAACACAGTGATTAACATTGTTAAGTGAGGGTTCTTTTTCATAAAGCATAGTCTTTTGTTAATTAATAAATTATTTTTATTGGGTTTTTAAATGGTGAAATTACAATGCCCAATACGTCAAAACCGGGCTATTGATTGAACGGTACATGCGGTTGAACAAACGGTAGGTGAACGAGGGTGAACGGTTATGAAAAATGCTTTATGGCTTCGCGAAACCCGTTCAGTTTGCTTCTTGATATGGTCAGCAGGGTTCCGTCTGTGAGTACGGCAGGTCTGCCCTCATAACCGGGATAAGCCTTCAGGTACTGAAAAATTCACGGTTTACCAGTATCTCCTCAAATTCAATAATGGGCAGGCTTGCAACAATTGTGTCCAGGCCCGTGAGATGAAGTATGGTATAGTTGCCATCGGCCTGGAGGTACATCATGTCGGCCACATTCACCACCCTAAAGCCGAATTGTCCTGGTACCGTAATTTTTGTGATCTCATTCTCGCCGGATTGAATTTGCTGCTGCAGGTTATCCAAAGATTCGTGATAAACTTTCATGGCTTCTGATTTGCTTTGCCTCAGTTCGTAGTATTGAATTGCTTTTGCCACTGTCTCTTTAAGTTCCGGGGCATCAATTGGCTTCAACAAATAATCTATGGCGCCCGACTTAATTGCCTGCAGGGCATAGCTTTGATATGCTGTGGTAAAAATGATGCAGTAATGTTCGCCTGGTATCGAACGCAGAAAGGCAAAACCATCTTCGCCGGGCATGGAAATATCGAGGAAAATAATATCCACTTTACAGGTTTTCAGGATTGTACGTGCTTCCCGGGCCGAACCCGCAGTACCACAAACATTGATTTCAGGGCAATTCCCGGCCAGCAACAACTCCATAGCTTTGCACAGGCCCGGCTCGTCGTCCACAACAATCGCATTGTATTTCATTGTGCGTAATTTGTTTTTTATAATCTATGAGCCCGGTCTAAAAAGCCATATTTTGCCGCTAAACTTGTCCGTATGGATGCGCTAATAAACTTTTCTAATTTCCTTGTAGTCATGTGTTTGAAAATAATAAAATTTCGCTAATTATCAAAAACTTCGTTTTTAGACCGGACTCATCTATTAAAAACAAAAATACCATTATCAAGAGGGCATTTTTTCTGAAATGTGTGAGTTGTAGTTTATTTGTGATAAACGGTATCATCTGTTTAGTGAACGGTAGAAAAAAAATTGGATGCCGGCGCGACTGCCGGCTATGATGGCAGATGTCAGATGTCAGATGTCAGATGTCCGATGTCCGATGTTTGATGTTTGATGTTTTGTCCAAGCTGCCGGCTGCGGACAGAAGACTTGGAAGGTGGGGTGTTGAAAACTTGATTTCACAAAAACGTACTCAGCTACTTATCAGGACATTACAATTTTCTATATTTAATCTGATTATCAAATTTAAAAACTCATCCCGAAAGCTTTCGGGATGAGTTTAGGTATTGCAGTTAAGGTGATTACAGGAGATTCTCAACAATCCCGTACGTACGGGGTTGAACTACCCGGTATTGATTTCATTGAATAGTTGTTCTATTAGCAGCGAAACCCGTACCGGGTTTTTGTTACCACATTGAATATCACAAAACTACAATACCACAACCTCCCGCATGGGCGGGACAGGCTGTACCGGGTTGAATACAAAATGTTCTTGGGCCGGTAATTACATGGATATGGAAGATATTGAAAAAGGGCGAAAAAGCCAAAATCAGATTTAACACCCCAACTTCCAGGTCCCTGCCAAACGAAGACTGCCGACTGAAGACCGAAGACTGAAGACTGATGTCCGATGTTTGATGTTTGATATTGAGCGAAGCGAAATTCCGCCACTGCGGGGTTTGATGTTTTGTCCAAGCTACCGATTGTGGACAGAAGGACTGGAAGGTTTCATTCCTAAAAACATGAGTTTATAGATGCGAAATGACTAACACTTTTACCAGTCAAACCTTCCAGGTCTCTGCCAATTGAAGGCTGTCGACCGAAGGCGGATGACTGATGACTGCCAACGCCCTGCCCCCGTCCCTAACCTACAGGAACTACCAGCACCACCCGTGTCCCCGGATTGTGGCTTCCCTTGGCCTTTTCGTAATAACTGATGGAGGTTTTTACGCCAAGCTTTTTTCCGAGTATTTCCAGGCGTTTCCGGGTCATTTCCACGCCGAGGTTTAAATGTTGTTCACTTTTTGAGATATGCCTTGTGGCGCTTTTCATCCCAACGCCGTTATCTTCAACCGTAATCCGCACCGTATCCTGCGCCTGTTGGCCCAATGAAACACTTATCATTCCTTTGCCACTGATGTTTGAGATACCATGCCAGACAGCATTTTCTACAAATGGCTGAACGATCATGGATGGGATAAGCAATTCTTCTTCTTCATCAAAACCTTCCTCGAATTCAATTTTGTAATCGAATTTATTTTCCATCCTCAACCGCTCGAGATCAAGATAATTCTTTAGCCGGTCGATCTCTTCTTCCAGGTCGATCATATTAGCGTTAATGGCATTAAGGTTTTGCCTGATAAGCCGGGCAAACTGCGACAGGTATAAACCAGCTTCTGCCGGCTTGCTTTGAAGGATATAGTTTTGAATAGATCCGAGTACATTAAAAATAAAATGCGGGTTCATCATCGACTGCAGGGCCTTTTGTTCCAGTGTGATTAATTGGATATCCATTTCAAGGAGCAGCCTTTTGCGTTTTTGCCGGCGGTGTGCCGACCATAGTATCCATCCGGCAATTAACATTAAAACCCCGATATAAAAAAGTGGCCGTTCCCATAATGTTGCTGTCACTTCAATCTTAAAATCAACCGGCAGGCTAAACCCCGAACCTGGTTTCTGTGCCTTTACACGAAAAACATAACTTCCTTTGCTTAGGTTTTGATAAACCACCTCCCTCGCTGTTCCAATGTTCCAGCTTGTATCGATCCCTGCCAGTTGATAGGAATAAATGATGGGGGCAGCAGAATAATTGATGCAACTGAACGAAAACCTGACCTTGCTCTTTCCACTTATTTTTATTTCCTGCTTTGCAAGGTTAATATCCGTCCCATTTACCTGCACCGATTGCAAATAGGGAATGGGGACATGCAAGTTCATCTGGCTTATACCGGCTTCGGGAATAATGGTCAGCCCATCATCGGAGGCAACATAGAGGGAATCGTTAAAAACAAGCAAATCATTAACTTCCCTGAAATTGATATCAATCAGCCGGAGGTCAACCGATTGGCCGTCGTGAATATTCTCAGGAAAGTCGCAAATAAAAACATTTTGCAAGGTAGATAGATACAACGAAGGTTCATGGTAAGCCATTTTTTTTACCATCATGTCGATGGGTTTATTCAATGCCTGTGTAAGGTTAAAAATCAGGTGCCTGCACGAAAGATAAATACTGTCGCCGTCAACGTTATAAACTTCTATGGAATCGTTGATGCGAAGGTGGCCGGTAATGATTTTGTTGTCAAACTCCGAAAGCTTCTCATTGGGAATGAATGTTCCATCCCGGAAAATGTAATTTTTCTTGGCGTTGACGACCAACTCATCATCCAAATTGAAAAAAATATTATGGATGCGTTCATCAATATGGGTTATATCCTCCTCACCAAAATACAGCTCGTTGCTAAAAGAAATCAGATGGTTTGGTATGTATGCGTACATTTTGCCGGTTAACGGACTTATAGCAATGCTTTTCAAGTTTCCACAATGGCTTATTTTCTGAAGCTTACTATGTTTGATCAGCCTCGCCGATTCTAAAGGTTCAATATCGGTAAAGTAAAAAAACTTGTAAGAACCTTTCCCAATGATCAGGCTGTTGTTTTTTAGAAAATACAATTGATCATAGCTGCTTTCATCCGTCGAAAAATTCAGGGTATAAAATTCATGATCTTTGAGCAAATACACCCGGTTGCTGTTGGTCATCCAGACTCCCTGGTCCCCGTAAGGGCACAGGTTGGTGATGCCTGCGTTATTAAAAAATTCAGGCCCGTAATGTTCATGGGTAATATAATACGGGCTAAATTTATAAACACCATGATTTATTGTGTTAATCCAGATATTCCCCTCGTGATCCTGTGCCATACCCTGTGCTTCGGCAATGTTGATATGGTTTATGATGACATTATTTCTTATACAAAATACACCTCTTTCCCTGGTTGAAATCCAAAGTACTTTTCTGTCCGTTTCGATTGCTGAAGAAAAATGCCTGGGGTAATTTAAAGGGTCTTTAACAGGAGGGTGAAGTGTATCATTAATATATTCAAAGAGCCATCGTGTTGAGTCTGATTCATTATAAGCCTGCAATAAAAATTTGTTTGTATTCAACATGAAACATTTATCAAAACTAAATGTGCCGGAAACCAGGCGGGGTTCCTGTGTAAAATCATGCAGCGCATAAATTCCTGCCGAGGTATAAAGCCGGATTATTTCCCCGGAAAATCTTGTGATAAAGCGAACAGACATCAAATCCGTTTCTATGCCATTGTATGTTTTTGATATGCTGGGGAGCAAAAACTTCTTAACCTGGTTTAGTGTATTTAGGGCTACTATTTCGAGGCTCTTAAATGTATAGAAATAAATGGTGGAATCGGTATCCTGGAAAAAATCCCGGAAAAAATGTTTGCTATCCAAATCTTCTAAAAACGGGGCGTTGTTTTTATTGTAGATTTTGTTTTGATAAAAATAATTCATCGAGCCGTTCAAATTAACCAGCCAGATACGCCCCTGCAAATCTTCCTTGATGATTATGATTTCGTTGCTGTTCAGGCCATCTTTTTTACTGAAACAGGTAAATTCGTTGCCGTCATATCTGGCCACACCTGCATCGGTGCCAAACCAGAGAAATTTCTTGCTGTCGCAATATACAGGATAGGCAGTGTTGGAGGGCAATCCGTCTTTGGTAGTGAAATGTTGAATATAGGGATTCTGTGCCGGTAAATCGATTCCGGTAAGAAGTACAATCGAAATAAAAACAAATAGTGACTTATTCATTCTATCTATCATGATTTATTTCTATTTGTGTTTATATGCACATGTGTTAGAGTTGAAACGCCGTAACCTGAACACATTAACACCTGAACACATTAACACATTAACACCTGAACACTCACCTCTCCCCCCTCTCACTCAAATGATTTCGAAAACCGGCTCACTGCTTCCCTGAATTCATTCAGCTTCCTTCTTGATATGGGCAGCAGGGCACCATCGGCCATCTCGGCATAATTGCCCTGATAACTGGAGTATCCTTTTAGGAAATTCATGTTGATGATGGTGGATTTATGTATCCTGAAAAAGATATGGTTTTTAAGTATCTTCTCAAACTCGCCCAGTGAGCGGGTGGCCACTATCTTGTCCAAACCCGACAACTGTAGCGTAGTATAGTTGCTGTCGGCCCGGAGATACATCAGGTCGGTAACTTTTACCACACGGAACCCAAACTGCTCGGCAATGGTGATTTTTTCTATCTGTTTGGTTTCCGAATGGACATGGGCATTAAGATCATCGAGGGATTCACTGTAAATGGAACGGACATCAGATTTGCTTTTCCTCAACTCACGGTACCGGATGGCTTTAGTAACAGCTTCGCGGAGTTCGTTTGGGTTCACCGGCTTCAACAAATAGTCGATGGCACTTGCCTTCAGGGCGAGCAGGGCATATTCTTCGTAAGCTGTAACAAAAATAATCCCGTAATCCTCTTTTGGAATGGTATGCAGAAAAGCAAAACCATCTTCTTCGGGCATGGAAATATCAAGAAAAATAAAATCCACATCTTCCGTTTTTAGGAGTTCACGCCCTTCGGAAGCCGAGGAAGCGATACCACATAAGTGAATTTCAGGGCAATTTGCAACCAGCATCAGTGCCAGTGCTTCACGAATATTTTTTTCGTTATCGATGATTATTGACCTATATTTTTTCATGGAAACAAAGTTATACAAATTGGCCAATATATTAGCAAATAAAGTTACACCTGTTTATGTTTTTATATCCGGATAATGAAAGTTGTAATGCATTTATACTATGCCGGCCCACCATTAAAAGTAAAAACGTTAACATGCAAAAGAAGGGTTGCAATTTGATCTAAAATTTGAAACTAATTATCTGGCAATGTAATGAATTTCATTTTTTTGTTATTGTTTTTTTTGGGCGGCTAACGGGCTTTCCGTTTGTAGTTGCTTCAAATTCTTGCTGTCAAAACCGGTAACCATCTTCGGTACGAAAATTCTTGTTATTTTTGTCGCGCAAATAAAACTGAACAGAAATGTACTACTTCAGATTAATTTCGACCCTGAGCCTCCGTGTCCACCTGAATATTAAAAACAGGGACACCTATCACTTTAGTTAATGTCTGTCTGTAAATTATAGTTTTTGTTTACAAATTGACTTTATGTACAGACATTAATTAGTGCTTGTCCATAATGTCGATGGTTAATAATTTCAGATTAATCCCGCACGTGCGGGAATATGTGATTTTTGATTTGTCTGAGCTTCACACATTTCTGAAATCAAAAATCATTGATCTTCAATCGTTAATCAGTTTTAAGGTACTTTATGGACGGACATTAATTAGATATCCCATTTTCAGGCATCCTGTCTGAATAAAAATCACATATTCTATTATTAATTATCAAAAATCCTAATTGAATTATGGAATTACCATTTGCAGAATCATATAAAATTAAAATGGTGGAAACTATCCGCCGCAGCACAAGAAAAGAAAGGGAAGTTTGGCTTAAAGAGGCCTACAATAATTTATTTAACCTCCGCAGTGAATATGTTTACATCGACCTGCTCACCGATTCGGGCACCGGTGCCATGAGCGACAAGCAATGGTCGGAAATGATGGTGGGCGATGAAAGCTATGCCGGGGCATCTTCCTACCTGAAGATGAAAGCAGTAATTAAAGAACTTTTCGGGTTCAACGACTTCCTGCCAACCCACCAGGGACGGGCTGCCGAAAATGTATTATTTTCCCTATTAGTTAAAAACGGGGACATCGTACCAGGCAATTCGCATTTCGATACTACCAAAGGCCATATCGAATTCAGACATGCACATGCAGTTGACTGTACCATCGACGAGGCCTTTCATCCCACACAATACCATCCATTTAAAGGAAACCTTGATTTGAACAAGCTGGAAGCGGTATTGAAAAATAATCCCATCGAGAAGGTCCCGTTTATCGTGGTTACACTCACCTGTAATAGTTCAGGGGGCCAACCGGTTTCGATGCAGAACCTGAAAGAGGTTTACGGAATGGCTAAAAAATATGGGACCAGGGTTATCTTCGATTCTGCCCGTTTTGCCGAAAACGCATATTTCATCAAAATCCGGGAAGATGGCTTCCAGGCCAAAACCATCAAAGAAATTGTTAAGGAAATGTACACTTATGCTGATGCTATGACCATGAGCAGTAAAAAGGATGCCATCGTAAACATGGGCGGGTTTATCGGTTTTAGCGATCGTAAGATGTACGAAGAAGCCAGTGTTTACAACATTATGTTTGAGGGTTTTGTAACCTATGGCGGCATGTCGGGAAGGGATATGAATGCCCTGACCCAGGGTTTGTTGGAGGGCACTGAATTTGATTACCTCGAAACCCGAATTAAACAAGTAGAATACCTGGGTGAAAGCCTGAAGAGATTTGGTGTTCCGCTTTTAGAACCATTTGGTGGCCATGCCATTTTTCTCGATGCAAAGAGGTTTCTGCCGGAAATACCGAAAGAGGAATATATTGCACAAACGCTTGCCGTGGAAATATACCTTGAAGGAGGTGTACGTGGAGTGGAAATAGGGACACTTTTGGCCGACCGGGACCCGGAAACCCGTGAAAATCGTTACCCGGAAATGGAACTCGTAAGGCTGGCACTACCGAGAAGGGTTTATACCAACAGCCACATGGATTATATTGCAGCCACCGTTGCCAATGTTTTCGAAAGAAGAAACGATATTACGAAAGGACTGAAGATTTTAAAGGAAGCACCGATTATGCGGCATTTTACTGTGGAGCTTGAGAGGGTGTAATTTTCGATCTTAAAACACTGATATTAATAAAAATGCTGTCCAAACCAGACAGCATTTTTTTATTAAGGAAAAACAACAACCGGTTAAAAAGCCTTTGGTTTAAAATCTGGTTTGTTTACAATGGAAGAACTGCTACCAGTGGCTTTAATAACAAAGTAGCCTTGTTTTTCTGCCATGCGCTCGCTGGTGCCATCGGCGGTGATGAAGGCCACACCACCGAAAATTACCTTGTCTTTGTACTCTGGCATATATTTTTTTGTCTTCCATGATTGATTTGATTTATATGCAAAAGTACAAAAAAAAAGAGAATGTTAGAATTTGTGCCCGGCGAAAAATACAATCAGACTATTCTGTTGTTATCATAGGCTCTTAAAAT
>NIVA01000061.1 GCA_002254335.1 Bacteroidetes bacterium 4572_114
TTGGACACTACTAATTATCAACTAATTATAAATTCGCGCATCCATACGGACAAGTTTAGCGGCAATTTTTCTTCGGTTTGTCCATCATTACGCGGGTAGCCGAAAATCCCATGCGATATTTAGAGACATTCTAAATTTCATCTCTTTTTTTTTTTAAGAGGGTTGCTTAGTATTTCTTTACTTCTCTCAACATCTGTAAGACAGGTATCCTTTTGCCAATACACTGAAGTTAAAATGTTATGCATTTGATTTTTAGCATAAACTGTCTGATATCCATTCTACCAAATGTTTACTTTTTAGGCTGACCTCAAAAAATTTTTCACATTCTTTTCACATATTTGATATATTTGCATCTGAATAATATGAAATTGAAATAGTTTGATGTTAAACCGGCATTTTTTGTTGAAGTCTCCAAATATTGTATTTGTAGCCGAAACCCCAAATGAAACTTAAAACCATTATAGTAGAAGATGAAGTGTTGGGCCAGAAAGCCCTCGCAGGTATCCTAAAGGATTTTTGCCCTGAGACTATTGATTTAGCAGACATTACAGGGACTGTGAGCGGCGCAGTGGAATCAATACTTAAATTGAAACCTCAGCTTGTGTTCCTCGATATTAAGCTTGGCCCCAACACCATGGGGGCTTTCGATATACTGAAAAGCTTGCCCCGTATCGATTTTAGTATTGTTTTTACTACCAGTTCAGAGTTACCTGAAAATATTTTAAAGGCATTGAACAAGTATGGTGCGAAAAAATATTTGCTTAAGCCCATGGATATTGATGAGGTTGTGGATGCAGTTGATTGTGTTATAGCCGAATGTGGCCATGATGGCACTTTACTAAATATCGACCAAATAAAAAATATTGTTCAGGAGGCCAGTCAGCAACATGTCACGAAAAAAGTTTCAGTCCCTGTTAAATCAGGTATCGAATTTTATCCAATAGATGAAATCATCATGCTACGATCGGGTTTGAACAATACATACTTGTTCCATACCGATGGCATGACAATAAAGAGTTCAAAAAACCTGAAATTTTTCGAAAAGCAAATCATTCCCGAAGGTTTCATAAAGGTATCCCGAAGTTATATAATCAACCCAACCCATGTGTACAAGTATTCCAAAGAAGATGGTGGTACTATTTTTCTTACTAATGGATGTACAGCATCCCTTTCGGGCAAGTATGCCGATGTTTTTTTTAAAATGTTAAATTCAAGCACCTGATGACCTGGAAGGCGGGGTGTTAAAAATTTGATTTTACAAAAGCGTACTCGGCTGTGTATCTGGTCATTACAAAAGCTGTGGAAAAAGTACATTTTCGTTCCTCCACAGGAGTACCTCTGGCACATTTTCTAAATTTAACATGATTGTCCATTTTTAAAACTCAGTATGAGTTTAGGTATTGTAGTTAAGGTGATTACAAGAGATTCCCAACAACCCCGTACGTACGGGGTTGAGCTATCTGGTATTGATTTCGTATGATAATCCGTTCTATTAGTAGCGAAACCCGTACCGGGTATTAGTTTCCACATTGAATGTCATAAAACTACAATACCACAACCTCCCGCATGGGCGGGACAGGCTGTACCGGGTTTCAGACAAAGCGTTCCAACACCTACAATTTTGTGGATGAGGGACAGAATGAAAAAAAGGGACGAAAAAGCCAAAACCAGATTTAACAACCCACCTTCAAGGTCTCGCCGGTCTGCCAACTGTTGACTGAAACCTGAAACCTGAGCCCCTTCAATCCAAATGCTTTTATATATCTTTGGCCAAAAATGAAAACTGAATAAACAACAATGGAAAATTTATTGGAGAAAATCAAAACGACTGTTAGCTTCCTCGAAAACTATGGTATTATCAATCCCGAGGTAGGTATTATTTTAGGGACAGGGTTGGGAAAACTTGTTGATGAAATTGAGATTGAAAAGGTTATCGACTATGCCGACATTCCTCATTTCCCGATTTCAACAGTTGAGTTTCACCAGGGGAAACTAATTTATGGTAATTTGAATGGTAAAAAAGTTTTGGTAATGCAAGGCCGGTTTCATTATTACGAGGGCTATTCGATGCAGCAGATCACCTTCCCGGTAAGGGTTATGAAATACTTAGGGATTAGATATCTGCTTGTATCTAATGCCAGCGGAGCGGTAAACCTGGATTTTTCAAAGGGCGAATTGATGCTTATCACTGATCATATCAACCTTTTGGGGGATAATCCGCTGATAGGGCAAAATTTTGAAGAACTTGGCCCACGGTTTCCCGACATGAGTGAACCATACTCAAAATACCTCAATCAACATATTACAGAACTTGCACATGAACATGATGTAAAACTAAACCAGGGTGTTTATGCAGCAGTAGCTGGGCCAAACCTCGAAACCCGTGCTGAATATCGTTATATGAGGATAATTGGTGCCGATGTGGTTGGGATGTCAACTATTCCGGAAGTTTTAACAGCCCACCACATGGGGTTGCCTGTTGCAGTAATCTCGGTCATCACCGATGAATGCGACCCGGACAACCTGGCATCTATAGATATTAGCGAAATCCTTGAGGTGGCCGGAAAAGCTGAAAAGGGATTGATAAAATTATTTGTGGGATTGATGGGGGAGATGGGGTGATATAAGATGTCCGATGTAAGATGTCCGATGTAAGATGTAAGATGTAAGATGTCCGATGTAAGATGTCCGATGTAAGATGTCCGATGTAAGATGTTTGATCTGTGGGGCAACAAATATCACAGATCAAATATCGCACATCGAACATCTGATATCAATAAAAGACTAGTAGTTGAAATTCTTATATGGTTTAAACAAACACCTCCGTCAAATCTACGGCAAAATCGCCATCGAAGATATTCACCGGTATTTTATCATCACCGGCATACATACCTACAAGCTGAAATTTCCCCTCCTTGCCTAAAACAAAAACATTTACATATTCTTCGTTTGGGTTAACAATCCAATACTCGCGGACACCGTGCTGCTGATATATTTCAAACTTTTCCTTTACATCTCGTTTTGAATTATTAGACGATACAATCTCAATGATTAAATCGGGTGCCCCCAGGCAGCCCCTGTCATCAAGTTTCGACAGGTCGCACACTACATAAATATCCGGCTGGACCACGGTATAAATTATGTTGTCATCTTTGTCCTTATTATTTGGCAGTCGCACATCTGATGGGGCATGATACACTTCACACTTTTTATTATCCAAATAAGTATCCCAAATCCTTGTCAATTTTGTTGAAATTCGCTGATGCTTTCTTGATGGCGATGGTGCCATCATCCTTATGAAACCATCGTATAGTTCGCGCCTCACTTCATCCATCCAGGTAAGGTAGTCGGCGTAGGTGTATCTTTTGTGTAAATCTAAATTTAGTGTATCCATTATAATTAGTGTTTATTACAACAAAAGTACAAAACTTTTTTATAATCCATAAACCATAAAACTGTCAGACAGTTGCCTGTTAGCTTTGTAAACCTGTGTTTAATGAAAATATATTCTGCATCTAATTATATTTCACATAAACTGTCAGACAGTTGCCTGATAGCTTTATAAACCTATGTTTAATGCACATATATTTTGCTACTTTTATACACCATAAAACTGTCAGACAGTTACCCGTTAGCTTTATTAATCTGTGTTCACTGAACAATTTTATCGTTAATGAGAATATGTAAAGTAAACTGTCTGACAGTTTCTCAATTGTCAACAAAAACTATGATAGGACAAACCTGAAACCTGTATGCCCGCCGTAGCGAAGCGAAGGAGGGAAACCTGAAACCCTAAACATTAAACCGTATATGCAAAATATCCCCATCCTCAACAATGTAGTTCTTTCCTTCAACGTGGAATTTACCTGCTTCTTTCACGGCATTTTCTGAACCATATTCCATAAAGTCATTGTATTTCATTACTTCGGCACGGATGAAACCACGTTCGAGATCGCTGTGGATTACACCTGAAGCGGCGGGTGCTGCCATGCCTTTTTTTATGGTCCATGCCCTGACCTCTTTTGGGCCGGCAGTAAAAAAGGATTGAAGGTTTAACAGGTCGTAGGCAGTTGTTATCATTTTGTTGACGCCCGGTTCTGTCAGGCCGGCATCCTTCAAGAATTCCATACGGTCTTCCTCGTTTTCAAGCTCTGCAATTTCGGCTTCAAGTTTACCTGCAATCACAATTATTTGTGTGTCCTGTCCTTTTAATGCCTCTTTTACTTCTTCCACGTAATGGTTGCCAACGGCAGCTGAACCATCGTCAACATTGCAAACATACATGATTGGTTTTTCGGTAAGCAGGAACATGTCGTCAATAATCAGTTTTTTATCATCGGGGCTTACGGTAAAGTCGCGCACATTTTGGAAATCCTCCAGATGGGCCGCTAAATTTTCCAACACACCAATTTGTCTTTTCGCATCTTTATCACCTGATTTAGCTAATTTTTCCAACCGCTGGATTTTGCGTTGCACAAGGTCAAGGTCGCGCACCTGAAGTTCGAGGTCGATGATTTCCATATCGCGCACCGGGTTAACAGAACCTTCAACATGCGGGAGGCCCTCATCATCAAAACATCTCAAAACATGGATGATAGCATCTGTTTGCTGTATATCGGCAAGGAATTTATTCCCCACGCCCTCGCCGGTACTCGAACCTTTTGCCAGGCCCGGAATATCTACAATATCCACCATCGCAGGTATTACCTTCGCAGATTTAATAAGGGCATCAATCTTATACAACCTCTCGTCAGGGACATCGATCATACCAATATTTGATTTATTTGTGCTAAAAGCAAAACTTGAAGATTCTGCCTTGTTTTTTGAGATACAGTTAAAAATGGCAGTTTTGCCAACATTGGTAATACCAATTATTCCACATTTAAGGCCCATGATTTTTTCGTGTTATATTTATTTTGCAAAAGTAAGATTTAACTTTGAGTTTTGGGGCATCCACACAAACTTCCTACGGTCAGCGGAGAAATGGAACAAGGGAGAAACTGTCTCCTTAAAAAATCTATCAGCATATTTTGACACCTCAAACCATTGGTGTACCTTTGATGGGAAATAACCGGTTTAGCATGGAAAATAATAACTGATGCAGGCAGACAAAAAAAATATTAAAAATAAAAATCGGGGTCCCAAAACGAATGACCCTTTTGTTAAGTATGCTTACACCGAAGGTTTGGTTTCGATAGGTGTAAATACTTTGCTTTTTGCACTAAAATATTGGGCTGGGGTTGTTTCAGGCTCGGTTGCTATTTTGGCCGATGCATGGCATACCTTATCAGATTCATTGAGTTCGGTCATTGTATTGATAGGCGCAAAAATTGCATCTAAACCTCCTGACAAAAACCACCCTTACGGCCACGGACGGGCAGAACTGATCGCGTCAATTTTCATTGCAGCGTTTTTAGGGTTTGTGGCCTATGAATTTATTACCGATTCGATTAGCAGGCTTACAAATTATACTGAAGCAAAATTTGGTACGGTGGCCATTGTAGTTACTATAATTTCGGTTTTGTTTAAGGAGGGGCTGGCCCAATATGCTTTTTGGGCAGGTAAAAAAGCCAACTCCAGTGTAATCAGGGCAGATGGCTGGCACCACCGTACAGATGCTATTTCTTCGATATTGATCCTGATTGGGATTTTTGTTGGAAGGTACTATTGGTGGGTGGACGGCGTACTTGGGATAATAGTTGCCCTTATGATTTTATATACAGCTTATATAATCCTGAAAGATCCAATTAGCCGCCTGATGGGACAGGCCCCAAATAAAAAACTGACCGGACAAATCAGGGAAGTTTCAAAAAAAGTTATTGGTTTCGATCCCAACATCCACCATATCCATATCCACACTTATGGCAACCATCGGGAGCTGACATTTCATATAAGGCTGCCCAACGAGATGGATGTTGAAACTTCACATTCCATTACAAAGGCCCTCGAAAAATCAATAAAGGATGAACTAAATATTGAGGCTACTATACATGTGGAACCGAGGAAGGTTAAACATCCGAAAAATAGGTTAGCCTAATCAATGAAGTCCTTAAATCAAATTCCTCGTGGTGCACGTGGCCAGGCAGGTCGATTGGTTGAGAAGTGAGGTTCAATATCCCTTTTATCCCACAAGCTACCAACAAATCCTTTATTGTATCCACGTCATCACCGGTGAACGCCAAAATGGCGAGGGTGATTTTTTTCTCAGAAATCACAGCCTCAAGTTTTTCAATCGAATAGCACTTAACCCCAAAATATGTATGGTTTATCGATTTTGGTGATACATCAAATATTGCTGAAATATTTATTGGTGTCCCCCCTTCAACAAACAGGTCAAATACCGTCCTCCCCAAATGCCCAAAGCCAACAATACATGCATCTTTCTTAATCAAACATTCAAGTTTTATCGAAACCTGGTCGATCAGGTTTCTAACATCGTAGCCTTTGGCATGGCTGCCACTGACCCCCAACAACATCAAATCGCGCCTCACATGCACCGGGTTGATATTTAACATCCTCGCCAGGTCCCTCGAAAATATGTAGGGTTTTTCAAGATATTGGTATTTCAACAAAAGCCTGCGGTACCGGCCTAACCGCTCAACAGTTTTTACAGGAAGTTTCATAAGCAATTTGATAATTTATATTTTATTCATACCTGTTACATTTATATATCAGGGGATTTAATTTTTTTCTTTTCTAAATTTTTCTTTGTTGTTCCAACTCTGACAGGTTCTGTCCCCGATAGTTATCGGGACTGTCAGGTTTTGTTATTTCACCCCCTCTCTCAGTCTTAATTTCCATCATTGACATACCTCTATTCCCCCCTCACTCCATCGCCCCCCTACCACAATCTTCAAAATACAAAACAGCATCTTCGCTTAAAAGTATATAATATGCACTTCCGGGAATCAACACTTCAAGTGTGCCAACTTGCTTGGACGGCCAATAAACCTTAGTGCCGGCAATTTCCTTGATCTGTACCAATGCCTCGTCCAATGCGATTAGCACATCAAATGGCGTTAACTCGCATGTACTTAAAATGGGCAGAAAGTTCCATCCGGCATACAACTGGATATTATCCTGATGATCTGAAATGCCTTCAAGGTTGATTTCAAAATCATCCTGCGACTTAATCAGATAGCCTGTATTCATTTCCCAATCTTCAAGCTGATAAATTGATCCTGCCGGATAATATGTTTTGAGGCCATCGCCCATATAAATAACATTTGGGATATCATCGGCAAATACGTTTTCCAGGGCCTTCCGGTTTGGTTGAAGGTAAGATGAAACTGCATTCCAGCCCGCTTCGACTGTAACCACTTGTTGCTCGGTTTCAAATGCATTAAACGCGGTTAGCACTGAAATCCCAAAAGCCTGGTACTTTCCGTCATGATGGGCCAAAGCCTGGTCGTATCCAGCTAACGCGTAATGCTCCTGGCCGGTTTCAGGCAAAAATATTTTCCAGATAATGTTTTCCCCCTCCACAAAACCATCTTTTTCAGGTGTTAAAAAATCATCACCATAGGCTGCAACGGCGGTACTTTCATTAGTCCAAACCTTATTGCCGCCACATTTTTCTTCCTGGCCATCTAAGTAAAATGCCCCAATATAACTACCTGCAGGTAGTGCCAAATTGTTAAATGCAGGATTTGCCGATAAAGGAAAAGAGAAAAAGTGTGCCGCATTGGTAGGGGTAAAATTCCAATTATCGGGCAGCACCGGGGCACAAGCACTGGAATGAAACCCCAGGCTATCGAATGTGTTTATTGGCAGTGAGTCCCATTCAAGGGTGACATTAAAGTATTGTGGATTATTCTTTATTCCATTTTCTACTGAATATTTCCTGACAAGGGTATTGTCCTTCGTCCATGGATTGGCGCCACATTCATCAGTAAAAGGGGCTGACGCGCAATTGGAATCATCCGTCCAGCCCGTACCGGGGTCCTCCCCTATTTTGCCGATCAAGTCAACCAGGCCGCCATTGGTTTTTTCAAGTGCCATGGCATCGTCACCATTAAAATACATGGTTTTGTTCACATCGTAATCGGGACAAAGAAAGGTATCGGCAACGGCCATCAATGCCGGGTCAACAGGTGTTTCAAAACCAATGCCATTGGGATCGCG
>NIVA01000062.1 GCA_002254335.1 Bacteroidetes bacterium 4572_114
GTCATTGATAGGGTTATCGAGCAAATGAGCGATTGGTCGGCCACGGCTATCAGTGAGTATTCGCACAAAGATTTGCCCTGGGAGGTTACTGACGAAGGGAAAGAGATTAGTTATGAATTAGCATTTTACAGGGAACTTCCTTACTCGGTTAGAGTGTATGATGAAAATGAAGATTAAGCTATGGAATTTGATACACTCCCGGAATTTGATAAGGATTTAAAAAGCCTTTTAAAAAAGTATCGAACTCTAAATGATGATTTAAAACGATAAAGAAAAGGAAGACAGACAAAGGATTATAAATAATTTTAGATAGGAAATTATCATCTTTCCAATTCCTTTAGCGACTTAAACGACAAGAAGTCCAAGCGGATTTACTTCATGTCATTAGTCTGTAGGGAGTCGTTTATGGAATTTAAAGCGGCAGGGATTGAAGTGGTAGCTTGTTGAAATGGCGGCTGTAGTTTTTGTTGGTGGGCAGTGGCTGACGAAGGAAGACCCCTGCACACCTACAAAAACCAGCCGGCATGAGACAACTACAAACGGAAAGCCCGGTTTAGCCGCCCAAATTGAAAACCATTGAATTAGAAAAAGAAGATTGAAAAAAAATCAAGGAGATTGTAGGGACAGGTGATTTTCCATTCCCTAAAATGAAAAAGTAAGCCCACCCATTAAATTTATCCGTTGCGAGGGATAGTTATACCACCGGAAATATCTTACGGCACCAACATTATTTAATTGTACAAAGGCCGAAATACGGTCGTTGAAACGGTACTCGCCACCAAGGTTCAAATCAATGAAGCCACTGCGTTCCCCAATGGTTGGTAGGGTGTTTTCGTAAGCCCGGGCGAATATTTTGCTGTTGTAAAAAAGTTCGCTTGAGAAAGTTATATGTTCATTGAAGAAATATTTGCCGCCAACTTTAGCTTCAAATGCCGGCTTATGCCAGGGCTTTTTTTCATTTTCCATTTCGTAATACCGGTAACAGGCCGAAAACAATAGCTGGATTTGTCCGCTTTGCCGGTAGCCCACTTCGAGGTTAACAGATGTTAGTTTCACATTGTCGTAAACCCCGGTAAACTTATTGGCAAGGTTGGTTTGTATTTCGGGGCTGAAGGGGCTGAAAAAATCGTTGGTGAAAAATAGCATGTTTTCGATGTCGGCATAAGAGACACTGAAATTATAATCCATGACCTGGTTGAACATTCCTGTCAACCCGCCTTTTATATCATATTTTATGTTGGTGTTGCCCAAGGGGAAAATTGAATTTACCCACGGGTTTATGCCGCTCACCTCTTTAAATGAGTTTCGGTGCAACCCCCCGGTAACAGAAACATAAAACCTTAAATAATCGGGGATAACCTGGTAGGAGGCCTTAATTTCGGGGAAAACGTAAAAATTGGAAGAGGAGTCGTTTGCCATGGTACCTTCAACCCCAAGGTATAATGTCAGGTATTCAAAATCAAGGTTCAAATATGGCTTTAGCGCGGCAATGGTTGTCCCCTGGCTTAACAGGCTGTCCTTGTTGTTGTAGTAATCAACATTTAGGTCAAAGCCTAATTCTTGTTTGTTTACGAAGTCGAAAAACTCATTCCTGCTGTTTAAATTCAGTTGCAATGATGTAAAAATCTCGCTCGTTTCATACAGGTCGCTCAGATGATAGAAATCGAGCCATGCGGCATAATTCATTTTCGTGCCCCTCGTATAATTGCTTGCCAGGCCTATGTTTGCGCCAATTTGCGAAAATCGTTGCTTTAGTTCATCATCCGAAATATCAAGGCCTGCATACTCATCAGGTTCAAAACCATAATAATGGACTACATTTCGGTTATAATCAACTTTACCAGATAGGATTTTATTTTTCAGATACCTTTTGCCATAAAGTGCCGCCTGGTTTTGGCTAAAAGCACTGGTTGCATAATCCTCAATTTCACCTTTTGAGGATAAATGACGGGCATGGAAACCGAGGGAAAATTCATCTGATTTCAGGCTGTTGGTAAAAAGCTCGACATAAGGAGTGGTATAATTTCCAAAACCGGCCCTCAAATAATTTCTTCGCAGTTCCTCTTCGGGATTGATCTCAATAAAAACAGGTTTCAGGTTTTTGATTTCGTAGGGCGAATAAATTGGGTTTGATTTGATGCTATAATCCATGAGCGGGATTTCAACCACGGTATCCTTGATCTTTGGGTCGAGGGCCATTTTATAGGCATCCGAAATGGTTGGCCGATAGGGCGCAATAATGGTAACTTCCTGGTTATGGCCCTGGGGTCTTGCAGCTTGTGGCAGAAGGATCAAAACCACCAGAAAAGTTGTAAGCCAGGTTAAGAAGTGGGAATTTGCTTTGTTAGAGCTGTTGAGTATTGGAGTATTGGAGTATTGGAGTGGTGGAGTGGTGGAGTGGAGTGATGCCCACTTGAATGGTGCAGTCGGGCAGGGAATGAACCCCCAAATACTAAACCATCCCGAAATCTTTCGGGATTCCCTTTCGTTTTGGCAGGCAGGTAGTGCCCTGACATATTCAACTTTTAGGCGGTTTTTATTTTGTATATAAATCATCCCAATCTCCTTGTTTCATTTTTAATATTTAGCTGCTCTGCAGTTCCTGTTTTCCTGTGTTTTTTCAGGCCAAGCCTTAAAAATTGTGTCAATCCTATTGAAATAGTGTAGCTTTCATTAAACGCGATCAACCAATAAATGAAAAGTTCCTTGCATTACCTAACCTAAATTTCTTAATAGGTCTATAACTCCACCACCCCAACACCCCAACACCCCAACACCCCAACACTCCACCACTCCATCACTCCATTTCTCCATCACTCCATCACTCCATCACTCCATTTCTCCATCACTCCATCACTCCAACTCATTCCTTTTCAGGGATCGTATCGTTTGCTTCTTCCATTTGTTCCTGCCTCAAAATGGTATTCAGTTTTTGCCCGGCAATTTCCCTCAAATCATCGCCGGGGTAATTTTCGATGATGCTCTGCAGGGTTTGTTTGGCCTGGAATGTATTGCCATTAATGCCATAAATATCGGCCAACATAATAAAGCCCTTTGCTTTCCAGTATTCGTGGGCCGGAAATTCGTTGGCCAGTTCAAAGATCATCTCCTCGGCCTTGATGTAATTTTTTTGTGTAAACTGGATGGATGCCAGCATGTATTTTGCTTCGGCGCCACGTTCACCACCAGTAAGTTCAATAGTCCTTTCAAATTCCCTGGCCGCCACGCCCATGCTGTCGATGGCAAGTGCCGATTTTGCCAGGATGTAATGGGCAGCGAGGATTTGATCGTTGGTCAGCTTTTCGCGGCTCAATAGTTTTCTGGAAGCGTCGATGGATTGCCTGTACTGGCCCAGGCGATAATTACACTCCATCTGGCCCTCGAAAGCAGTGGTAAGGTTTTCGCGATAATCCGCATTGGCTTCTAACCGATTGAAATTCTCAAGTGCCGCCACAAAATCCCCATCATTAAAATTAATTTCACCTGCCCGCATTAACGCATTTTCGGTAAACCTTGACTTTGGACAGGAAATAACAAAATTGTAACCTGTCAGTGCCGAATCGGCATTACCCAATCTTATTTCACACTCGGCTTTGTAATAATTGGCATTGAGGATAAATGCACCCTTTGGGAACTTATTGATGTAGTTGCCAAACGATTGTGTTGCCGGGCCACATTTGTTGTCCATATAAAAATTTTCGGCTGCCATGTAGGTAATCGAATCCTGCTCAGAAACGGTGATATTGGCAAAAGGGATATTTTCGGTATATGCATAATAATCATCTACCTGGTTTTTGTCCATGTATATGTTTCTGATGGTCAACAGCGACTCTTTCGACTCATCGGTGCCAGGATAATCTTCGACCACTTTTTTTAATGCCGTCAACGCTTTTTGATATTCGTTATTATTATAGTGTATCAACCCTTTTTTTTGTATTGATTTCAATAGATAGCTGCTGTTGGGGAAAGTAGAGATCAGTTTCCCGAACCATGACAAAGCATCCCTGTTATCGTTTAATATCAAATATGTTGATGCAATTTCAAAATAAGCATCGTCGCTGTATGCTGAGTGTGGAGAGGTTTCAATGATTTTTTTGAGTGTGGAAATTTTTTTGTCATTATCTCCCAGTGCACCTTCCGACAGTGCCATCTGGTTATACTTTGTCATGGGGTACATTTCCAGTCCGTAAGCCCCGGGGGTTACCATAAAATTGTCGTAATAGTCGATGGCCTTGCGGTATTCGCCTAAGCGGTAATGGGTTTCCCCCATCCAAAATTTGGTTTCTGCCGTTAATTTCGGGTTGTAATTATTTCCCAGCGATTTCCTAAAATTTTCCATGGCTTCCGCATACCGGTTGGCGTTAAACAACTGGGCCCCGCGCATGAAAGTAATCTTTTGATAGGCCGTCCTCAAATCCTTGTTTTTTACCCTGATGTTCTCAATAGCATCAATGGATGCCTGATAATCTTTGGTTGAATAAAACAGATTGATCAGGTAGGCGTAGGCTTCATCTAACCGGTCGGAGCCGGGATAATCTGCAATATATTGCTTCAGTGCAACCATTGATTGGTTAAAAGGATCGTAGGCCAGTTCGAAAGTAAGTTTGGCATAATTAAAAAGTGCATCTTCTTTAATGTCATCATCAAAATCCATTTGATAGGCCGAGTAAAAGGCATTTTGTGCAAATTGCTTTTGCCCTGTGTTAAGGTAACAATCAGCCAGATGGTAGTAAGCATTCTGCGAAAGCTGGTCTTTTTTACTTACTATTTTTTCAAAATATTTAATAGCGCCATCATAATTCCCGGCTTTATAATTGGCATAGCCCAACTGGTAATTTTGCCCCCGGCCAATTGATCTCCTCGAAGTTTTTGCATATTGTCCTAAGTATGGCAGGGCCAACGCAAACTGATCTTTTTCGTAAAATGCCTCTCCAACAATTTTGGCGGCTTCGCTTTTTTTCTTTTTGTCCTTAATTTTATCCTCAATTAATCCGGGGCCAATCCTTATTATCTCATCAAAATCTTTGTTTATGTAATTGATTTGAAGAAGGTATATAGGAATTTCATCCCCAAATTCTTTATCACCTTTAACCTTTTCAAAGTGTTTTAAGGCCGTAGCATAATCCTCCTCAACATAGGCAAGGTAAGCGAAATAATAATTGGCGGCATTTTGATAATCGGAAGGCGTATTGAGGATTGGGATCAGCACCTGTTTTGCTTTTTCAGGATTATCATTTTTCAGGTAGCTGTAGCCCAACTTATATAAATATTCATTTAACTGATCGGGGTTGAGGAGGTAGGGATCGACATGTTCAAAAGTTTCGATGGCATACCTGTATCTCCGGTTGTTATAGTTGATTAGCCCTAAGTTGAAGTAAGCAAGGTTGATCCTTGAATGGTCGGGGCAGTTTTCAATAAATTTTGTAAATTTCTCTTTGGCCTGTGGATGGTCGAGCTTAAAGTCGCAAAGCGCATCAAAATATTGAGCTTCCAAACGCATCACCGATTCACCGGCTGGCAACTTGGACATAAGCTCATGAAATTTTTCCTGTGCTGCCCCGAACTGTTTTTTTTCTATCAGGTCGAGTGCCGTTTTAAATGATGCCCCCGGGTCATCGTAAATTATGGTCTGCTGGGCAAACAAAAGAACGGGAATAAAAACAAGGATGTTGATAAAACCTATGTTTATCAGGCTTTTAATGCTCATGCTTTTGAATTATGCAAATTATTTGGACGTTAAATTTACATGCAAACGTTTGAAAGGGACAGATATTTTAAGGTGAGGGGAATGTAAGAAATGGTTTGTATTCATTATTTTATATTCGATATTCTTTTCCTTCTCTACTCTTCGCCAGGCAGCAATAGAGCATGCAGACATAAATCTCCAAACCTGACGGTTGCATCATTCACATACAATAAGGCAGGTCCTCTAACAAAAACAAAACCGCTTCATCGTAGGTTCAAACTATTGCTGGGCGCATAACAATCTTTATAAATAGCCACACCACTGCCCAAAAGAAAAATTTATGGGGCGGCTTTACTAAAGCAGCAGGGCCGCGTAATATTTATAACATCAACGCCCCCGGGTGCAGGGCACCGGAATGTTTTGTTTGCCGGTTACCCGACACCCTATCCGGTACGCAGCGCTGTTGAGCGTTTCAGCAATCGGCAGTTTTCATAATCGAAACTTGAAACTTGCGAAGCGAAGCAAGTGAAACGAAGTAAACCCGTATGGGCCCGTATGGGAAACCTGAGACCCGAAACCTGAAACTTCAAACTCCCAACTTCTTTCCTATCTTTGCAAAAAATTTAAAAATATGGCACAGATAATATCAGAACAGGAACAGATAAGGCGGCAATCGCTAAAGGATCTTACGGGTCTTGGGATCGATCCATTTCCCGCCGATGAATTTCCGGTCAACGTTACAACAACAGAAATTTTGGCTCAATATCCCGATGAGAACAAGTTTGAGGATATTAGTTTGGCAGGCCGCATAATGGGCCGCCGCATAATGGGCGCAGCATCGTTCATAGAATTGCAGGACGAAACAGGCCGTATCCAATGTTATTTCAAGCGCGACGAAATTTGCCCCGGTGAGGACAAAACCATGTACAACACTGTTTTTAAGCGCCTGCTCGACATTGGTGATATCGTTGGGGTGAAAGGGTTTGTGTTTGTTACAAGAATGGGCGAGACCACCGTACATGTGAAGGAATATAAATTGCTTGCGAAATCCTTGCGCCCACTTCCAATAGTTAAAGAAAAAGACGATAAAGTTTACGATGCTTTTACCGATCCCGAAATGCGCTACCGCCAGCGTTATGTCGATCTTATTGTAAACCCCGAGGTGAAGGTTGCATTTTTGAAACGCACCAAAATGGTTAATTCCATTCGGGGTTTTCTAAACCAAAAAGAATATCTTGAGGTGGAGACACCAATTTTGCAGCCTATTTATGGTGGTGCCGCTGCCAGGCCATTTAAGACCCATCACAATGCATTGGATATAACGCTGTATCTGCGCATTGCCAACGAACTGTATTTAAAGCGGTTGATTGTCGGGGGTTTTGACGGGGTGTATGAATTTTCGAAAGACTTCAGGAATGAGGGCATGAGCCGTTTTCATAACCCTGAATTTACACAGATGGAACTTTATGTTGCTTACAAGGATTATGAATGGATGATGGGACTGGTGGAGGAGATGGTGGAAAGGGTTGCCCTGGACCTTCACGGGAAGACAAAAGTACAGGTTGGCGATAACCTATTGGATTTTAAACGGCCCTGGAAGCGGTTCACCATGTTTGAGGCCATTGAACATTTCACAGGCGTTGACATTTCGGAAATGGACGAAGCACAGTTGCGCGAAGTTGCCCAAAAGCTGAAAGTGCCGGTTGATCCTACAATGGCAAAGGGCAAGATCATAGATGAGATAGGACTTTTTGCGTGCACTGGAATTTGGTATGCCGCCAACCGCCGGGCTTGGCATCGGTATAGACCGCCTGGCCATGATAATGACAAATTCCAACTCTATCCAGGACGTATTATTTTTCCCACAAATGCGCCCCGAAAAGAAAAAAGAATTGCCTAAGCCGGAAGATTTTATCGGGATAGGCGTCCCAGCCGAATGGGCAGAACATATAATCCAGGCCGGGTATGCCACACCTGCCGATCTGATCAGTGTAAAACCAACGAAAATACATCAGGTATTAAATGGCATACGTAAAAAGAACAAACTCCAAATCCCGGCATTAAGATTAGAGGAGGTTGTTGCCTGGTTTGATTAACATTTGTCCATAAAGTAATTTAAAACTGATTAACGATTGAAGATTAACGATTTTTGATTTCAGAAGTATCTGAATCCCTGACAAATCAAAAATCAAAATTCGTTAATCGTTAATCTGAAATCACATACCATCAACTTAATGGACGGACACTAAATAGTTTATAGGTAACTGAAGATGGATGAGATATAAATTTCGTGAAGTTTATCAATCGATTTTCAGGCAATCTAATGATTGTGTACCGCTTAAGTTGTTATTAAGAATTGTTAAATATTATCTCACAATAAGTTAATGTTTTTTACATTATTATCTTTGCCGCCATTTTACTGAAATCACTTTTTTTTAACAAAATAATAAATTATTAAATTATGAAATTTACCATCCTTAACAAGATGAAACCACTTGCAACACTGATCTTAACAATTTTTACATTGTCGGCCTTTGCCCAGGATATCAACCAGGCCGGCGAAGTTTACAACGAAGCTAACCAGGCTGTGAAAGCCGGCAGTTTTGAAACAGCAATCCAAAAGTATGACGAAAGCATTAAAATCGCTTCTCAGTTAGGTGCCGAAGGCGAACAAATTGTTTCGGGGGCAAAAACACAAATCCCATCACTTTATTACAAAATTGGGGCTGCCGCCTACAAAGCAAAGAAAATTGACGAGGCCATTGGAGAATTCGAAAATGCTATTAAATATGGCAACGATTATGGTGATGCCGAAACGGTTAAGAAATCAGAAAAAATCATCCCTAAATTATATTATTCTAAAGGTAACGCCCTTTATAAAGAGAAAAAATATGACGAGGCCCTGGCAGAATATAAGCTGTCGAACCAGTTGAACCCCAATTATTCGCGTGCACTCTGGGGCATGGGGCTTGCTTACGGTAAATTGAAAAATTTTGATGAAATGGATAATGCTTTTGATGCCGCAATGAAAATCGCCGAAGCTGAAGGCGATCCTAAAATGGCCATAAAAATTAAAAGTAAGGGCAAGAAAGTTTTTCAAGCTGAGGGGGCAGGCAAATTACAGACGCAGGCCTGGGACGATGCCCTGAAGTATTTGAACACTTCACTTAAATATGACGATTCTGACAAGGATACATATTACTATCTTGCCCTGGCAAATAACGGAAAGAAAAATTGGGACGAAGCCCTAAAGGTTAGCCAAAAAGGGCTGGATTTGAGCAAGGACGAAAATGCTGAGTACAAAGCTAAATTCTACTACGAGATGGGCAACGCATACAAGGGAAAAGACATGAACGACAAAGCCTGTGAAGCTTATGCCAATGCAAGCCACGGTCGTTTTGTAGAAAGCGCCAATTATGAACTGAAAACCGTTTTGAAATGTAATTAGCGTTTGAAGTAACGGTTAAGATATTTTGTAAAGAGGCTATCTGAAGTAACGGAGCTGGAAAAACAACAGTTTCATATACAATCTTGCCCAAAATATTAGACTGTAAGGAATTTATAAATGCTGATGAGATTGCTAGGGGATTATCACCATTTCAACCAGAAAAGGAAAATATTAATGCGGGCAGGTTAATGTTAACTAAAATAAAGAGACTACTTAATGCTGGAGTAGATTTTGCTTTTGAAACAACATTATCTACAAGGAGTTATGTGAATTTAATACAACAGGCACATGATAAGGGCTATTTTGTTACTCTTCTGTTTTTTTGGTTAAATACTCCAGATTTAGCAGTTAAAAGGGTAAAGACAAGAGTTCAGGAAGGAGGGCATGACATACCTGAAAATATAATTAGGAGAAGATATGATAGTGGTCTGAGGAACTTTTTCCAACTATACATTCCTATTTCGGATAATTGGTTACTCATAGATAATTCAGGAGAACCATATCAGGTAATTGCAGAAGGAATAAAGGATAATACAGAAATAATAAACCGAAAAATTTGGAACAATATATTTAAAAAACATTATGAAAACTAAAAAACAAATTCAAGAAATTCGAGAAAAAATTATCAAGGGCCTTGAGGAGGCGTATAAGTCTTTAGTTGAATACAAAAAACAAAAAAACAGTCCGTTAATTATTTCGAGAGATGGAAAAATAGTGGAAGTTGATCCAAATGAAATTTTACCTACAACAAAATATAAATGGCATTGAAATATTTTCCTTTAGAACTTGCAGATTACTTTCTTGTACCACCATTTTTGACAATCTAAAAAGTAAGTGTAAACACAGTGCCTTCACCTTGCTTGGAGCGCACCGAAACGGAACCTTTGTGCAGGTGCATAATTTGCCGTGAAAGGCTGAGGCCAATCCCGGAGCCGTGCTTTTTGGAGGTAAAAAACGGCATAAAAATCTTATCCATTATATCGGGCTTAATACCATATCCGTTGTCCCTGATCTCAATTTTCACCCTGCTGTTCTCTTCATGGGCAAACATTGCAATTATAGGATTTTTCTGGTCTTTAACTGCATCCACGGCATTTAGCAGGAGGTTTATCAAAACCTGGTCTATTAGGTCGGGGTCGGCAGTTACCATCAAATCGTTGGGGCTGATTTTATGGCTACAGTCAATATTTAATTCATTGATTTTTGGCTTCAATAACAATTCCGCATTATCGAAAACCTGTGACACCGCAATATATCTGAAATTTGGTTTGGGTATCCTGGTAAGGTTCCTGTAAATCTCAACAAAATTCAAAAGGCCCTGGCTGCGCTTTTCGATGGTGCCCAGGGCACTGGAAATACTTTCAATATCTTCATCGTCCAGTTGGTTCATTTGGGTTTTTTCATCTTCTTCGTACAATAACATGCCCTGGACCGTATTGGCCAACGAAGAAATTGGGGTAATCGAATTCATGATTTCATGGGTCAGCACCCTGATAAGTTTCTGCCACGATTCAATTTCCTTTTCCTCCAATTCGTTGTGGATATTTTGTAAAGATATCAGGGTGTATTCATCGCCACGCATTTTGAATTGGGTAGCATTTACCACAAGCTGAAGCAATTCGTCATTAACAAAAACCTTAAACAGCATTTTATCCCCTGCACCCATTTTCTTCAATCTTCCGGGCATGTCTTTATGGATCACTTTTAGTTCGCGGATATTTTTCAGGTGATTGATCCCTAAAAGGGAACGGACCGCCTTATTGTACTGATCTACTTTTCCATCAGATTTAAAAACTATCATGCCAATATTAACATGCTGTATCACGGTGAGCAAATAGTTGAGGTGCTCTTCTTTTTCGGAACGGTATTTCCTGAACTTATCAATTACTTCGTTAAAGGCATTGTTCAACTCCTCAAAACTTTTGCCCAGCCCGGTATCGGTAAAAGAGCTGGAAAAATCGGCATGGCGGATGCTTTGAAGGAAACCGGTAAGTTTTTTATTGGTTTGTTCAACGTACATTACAAGTGCATAGCCCTGATAAGCAATTAGCAAAACCAATATTATGGCACTAATGTTAAACCCATCGGCATTGAACAGGAAAACCAGCAATATTACCGATGCAGTAAGTATCAGGACACGGATTAGAACAATAAGCCGAAAACTTTTAAAGACCATGTTTTTCTATTCTACGATAAAGTGAAGCGCGTGTAAGGCCAAGCTCTTTGGCCGCTTTACTGATGTTTCCGCCATGTTTGTCGATAACCTTTCTTATTAAGAGCCTTTCAGTTTCTTCCAGGTTATAGGTGTCAGGTTCCCCATTCCCGCCCCTATCGTCATTTTGGGACATAAAAAAGTCGTGTGGTTGCAAAATATTTGATTCACTCATAATCACTGCACGTTCCACAGCGTGTTGCAATTCCCTGATATTGCCGGGCCAGTGGTGCTTTTCGAGCCGTTTAAAGGTGGATGCATTTACGCGCTTGACCGGCATTTTGTATTTTTTGCAGTAAATCTGAAGAAAATGATCGATAAGCAAGGGGATATCATCAAGCCTGTCGCGTAAAGGCGGAACGGTTATTTCAACGGTATTGATACGATAAAGCAAGTCCTGCCTGAATTTATTTTCTTTCACCATCTGGTAAAGCGGCATGTTGGTGGCACAAATCAACCTTACATCAATGTGGATTTCCTTGTTGGTGCCAAGCCTCACCACTTTGCGGCTTTGAAGTACGCTAAGCAACTTTGATTGCAGGCTGAATGAAAGGTTTCCGATCTCATCCAGGAAAATAGTCCCCTTTGATGCGGCTTCAAACCTTCCGGCACGGTCTTCTTTGGCATCGGTGAAAGCCCCTTTTTTAAACCCGAACAATTCACTTTCGAACAGGCTCTCGCTTATCGCCCCGAGGTCAACGCTGATAAAAACCTCTTTCCCGCGCCTGGATGCTTTGTGGATTGCACGTGCAATCAGCTCTTTTCCGGTACCGTTTTCACCTAAGATAATAACATTGGCATCTGTGGCAGCAACTTTCTTCACCGTCATCATCACCTGTTGCATCGCCTGCGAATTGCCAATCATATTTCCCCAGGCCTGGTCCTGGTCGGCAATCATTACTTTTTGTTTGGTTTTCAGGTCTTCAAGTTCCTGTTTCGAGCTTCTTACCTTTAGGTTGGCCTGGATGGTGGCGAGCAATTTTTTATTGTCCCACGGTTTTAGGATAAAGTTGGTCGCCCCTTCCTTGATGCCCTGCACAGCTAACTCGATGTCGCCGTAGCCTGTAATAAAAATCACTACAGCGGCGGGGTCAATTTCCAGGATATTGTTTAGCCAGTAAAAGCCCTCCTTTCCGCTGGTGGCATCCCTCGAAAAGTTCATGTCTAACAATATCACATCATAATTTTCCGATTTAAGCAGGTTAGGTATGTTTTCCGGGTTCTTTTCGGTGTGGACAATTTTGATATGCTGTTTTAAAAACAACCTCGCTGCCAGCAACACATCCTGGTCATCGTCCACAATTAAAATTTTTGCATCTGCCTTATCCATATTTTTTGGTTTAGTTTTTCTGAAGTTATTATTAGTTTTCAGTCTCCTGTCATCAGTCATCGGTTATCTGTCATCTTCGCCCTTTCGCCCTAATGACATTAAGTTAAGAACTTGATTGATGATTGATGATTAACAAGTGATGATTTTCGATGTGTCGTTTCGTGATAATCCTATACTTCATAAATCAAAAATCATTAATCGTAATTCAATTCAAAAACCCTTAACTTAACGGCATTACCTTTCGCGCCCTCGCTCCCCTCTACCTTTCGCTTCATACATCTTCCATTCGTCCTGTCGCTTTGATAGTTCCATTCGCACAACTATTTACATTCGTACAAGTATTCGCACAACATTATTTGAATAATGTTATTTTGTACGAATGATGCAAAAAGTATTTTTACCACTGCCAACTCTACTAATTTCCTACCTTCAGGTTGTTTAATTTTAGTTAGTATTTCCATGATAATTTCTTTTCTCCCTTCTTCTTTCTCCTTTTACCTTTCTCCTTTTACCTTTCTCCTTTTACCTTTTACCTTTCTCCCTTCTACATCCACCTAAAACTCCGCTAAATTAAAAAGAATGTTCATATATGTACAAAAAATTGAACGAATTTGAACAAATAATTGTTTTGCAAACTTCCTAACATTTACTTACACCTGTATTTCAGCGTGTTAAGATTAGTGGCATAGTATTAGCAAATTCGGCTGCCTTAAAATTGAGGTGATATGGATAGAATTATTGAGAAGAAGAGATGGACTGTTAAAAAGATTTTAACGATTGTTTTTGCCACGGCATTTGGCTTCTTTATTATTTATCTCCTATTTTTCAGGGATAAACAAAGCAGGCTATATGTTAACAAAGAACAACTTTCGGTTGCCGAGGTAAGGTTGGACCGTTTTCAGGAATTCATCCCAACGGATGGGGTGGCCTATCCCAGGACCACGATTTATATTGATGCCGTTCAAGGTGGCACGGTTGAAAGTGTATTTGTTGAGGATGGGGCCAACTTAATAAAAGGCGACACCATCCTGAAACTGGTAAATGCAGATATGGAGCTTAGGTATATGGACCAGGAAACCAGGATGTATGATGCAATAAACAACCTTCAAAATTCAAAGGTAAACCTTGAGCGTAGTAAATTTACAAGGCAGTTGGAAATAGTGAGTTTGCTATCGGAAATTGACAGGGTTAAAATTGATTTTGAGAGGAAACAGCAACTGTACAGCGAATCATATATTTCTGACAAGGAATTTGAAGATGCCAGCCGCGACAACGATTTGACCATGAAACAGCTAACCATTTCGCTGGAGCTGCAGCGCCTTGATTCCATATCTACGGTGGAACAAACGCGCCAGATCAACAATTCGATAAAACGGATGCACAACAACCTTTCGTTACTGAACAAAAACCTGCAAAACCTCTATATTAAATCTCCGGCCATTGGCAAATTGTCTTCCTTTAGTGTTGAGATAGGTGAAACAAAATCGGCCGGCGAACACTTAGGGCAGATCGACATGATGCAGGACGGGTTTAAACTTCGTGCCAACATCGATGAGCGTTATATTTCAACAGTTTATATAGGCCAAACTGCCGAATTTGATTTCGCAGGCAGCACCTACCAGCTCGAAATCATGAAAATTTACACCAATGTTACCAATGGCTCATTTCAGGTTGACCTGCATTTTATCGGTGATGAACCGAAAGCATTAAAGCGCGGACAAACTGTTCAGCTCAGGCTTCAGTTCAGCAGCCCACGGGATGCCATTATTGTAAAACGTGGGGGGTTCTTTCAGGAGACCGGTGGCAATTGGATATATGTAATTGATGCTTCCAATAGTTTTGCCATAAAAAGAAATATCAGGCTTGGCCGTCAAAACACCAGTTATTATGAAGTGATGGAGGGCCTCGAACCAGGCGAAAGTGTTATCATTTCATCCTACGATGCCTTTGGGTCAAAAGATAAATTGATATTTAGGTAGGGCCACTTTTGCAAAAAACACTTTACTATTTCGTAAATCTTTATTCAGAAAAATATCATGTGGTCAAAAAGGGAAATATCACTTCTAATTATTTTTATCGCAATCATTTCGAGCACTTTCGGCCAGGAGTTGCCGGTTATTGACAAACTCAGGGGATGCTGGATGGAGTTGGGCAATAGTGAGCTTTCTTATGAAAGCATTTTTATTTTTAATACGGCAGATGACGGCTCAATTAACGGTATGGCTTATTTTTACGATTCCGAAGATGAGGCCCTTGAATATACCATTTCGGCAATTGAGCTTTCGGGCGATACTTTGATGTTTATAATTGATAACACATCAATTTACTTTGAAGGATTGCTTAATAGTTCCCTTGATGGTTTTAACGGAGAGCTGGTGTTGGCCAATAACACCAGGTTGGCCGTTTCGCATCAAAAGGTCGATCCGGCCACTTTCAAAAAAATCATGCCACAAGGAAGGTTATTTGATGAAAAAACAATAAAAAAAACAATTGATGCCAATGACGGAATTGAGATAGGATGGGCACCCAGGCACAGTTTGGGCGGTGCACGTATAGATGCACGGCCGTGCATCTATACATTGCGCCAAAATCAAACCCAATTACGTATAAAAAATTTGTATGCTACACAATTACCTGAAGATAGCATTACGTAACCTGAACAGGCAAAAAATATATTCGCTGATCAACATCACCGGGTTGGCCATTGGTATGGCCAGTTTTATTTTAATAATGCTTTATGTTGGTGACGAACTAAGTTACGATAGTTTTCATGAACATTCGGATGACATTTACCGGGTGGCCTTCGAGGCCCGGATAATGGATGACTTCCTGGATGTGGCCGTTTCTGCCGGCCCTTTTGCCCCGGCCATCGAAGCTGCTTTTCCTGAGGTGTTGGATGCTACACGAATGGAGGCCGAAAAAGAATCGGTATTAATTTCCTATGGCAACCGTAAGTTTTACGAAAATAAGTTACTCTATGCCGACACAGGCTTTTTCAGTATATTTTCCTTCAACTTTTTACGCGGAAACCCGGCTTCGGCCCTCACCCACAAATATTCGATGGTCCTTACCGAAACAACCGCAAAAAAATATTTTCATGGGTTGGACCCGATAGGCAAGATTGTCCGCTTCAACGAACGTTATAATTTTATGGTTACCGGCGTAGTTGAGGATCCCCCCGAAAACTCCCACATCCATTTTAACCTGATTGTTTCATTTATCACCCTGGAGGATTTCCCTTTTTCGGAACGACTGGAAGCATGGGGCTCACTGAATTTTTTAACCTACATCAGGCTGGTCGAAGGTTTCGATCCGGATATCCTTCAGGATAAACTTCCCGTATTTATTGCAGACAGGATGGGGGAAAATATTGATACACTTGCTGCACGGGGGATCATTTTTAATCCATACCTGCAAAAGGTTACCGACATACATTTACATTCCCATTTGTTGGGGGAACTGGAGCCAAACAGCGATGTTAGTTATATTTATATTTTTTCGGCGGTTGCATTTTTCCTGTTAATTATTGCCTGCATAAATTTTGTAAACCTTTCCACGGCCCGATCGGCAAAAAGGGCCAAAGAGGTGGGTCTTCGTAAAACCCTGGGGGCTGATAAAAGCGACCTGATCATCCAATTTCTTGGCGAATCGCTGATGCTGGCGTTTATCGCCCTGGTTATCGCGTTGTTGGTAATTGAATTTGTTTTGCCAACCTTTAACGACCTCACCCAAAAGCACCTCGAACTATTCTCAAATGCCAACTGGCCAATTATCATCTTCTTTATCATGTTTGCCATATCCGTGGGGGTTTTGGCAGGTATTTACCCTGCCTTTTACCTGTCATCGTTCAGGCCTGTCAGCGTGTTGAAAGGGCATTTGCATATAGGTGCCAGGCGATCATTGTTCAGAAATGCCCTGGTCGTGTTCCAGTTTTTTATTTCGGTGGCCCTGATTATTTCCACAAGTGTTATCATCAGACAGTTTAATTACATCAAAAATTTAAACTTGGGTTTTGATAAAGAACAGGTAATGATTGTGCCGTTGCGCGAGACCAGGGCCAATATCCCTGCCGATGTCCTTAAAAATGCATTTATGTCGGTGCCGCAGGTAAAATCGGTTTCAATTTCATCAAACTATCCAGGCACACAATTAGGCAAATGGGGCTGCTCGCCCGAAGGTGTTGATGGCTCCCTGCAATGGGTTATCGCATTGGTGGCAGTTGACGAAAATTACATCAATACTTTAGGGATGGAGATTTTGGAGGGGCGCAATTTTTCAGTTTATGACGATAGTGATTGTAAGGTGATACTTATTAATGAAACACTTTGTGCAAAGGCCGGCTGGAAAGATCCCATTGGCAAACGGATTTATATTGGCGACAGTGAAGATGAAAATCGACACACCATTATCGGATTGGTCAAAGATTGCCATTTCAGCTCATTGAAGGAACCTATTGAGCCAATGATTTTTATTATCGA
>NIVA01000063.1 GCA_002254335.1 Bacteroidetes bacterium 4572_114
TATTATATTAAAATGTCGGCCCCCGAAACAATCAGTTTCCCAACGTGCAATTAGGATAAAACCAAATCCCCTTTCTAAAAACATGACACACAACAAACTAAATACAGTATTAATCAAAAAATTTATCATTATGAAGAAAAATTACTTTATTAAAACGATTGGGGTTTTTGCAGTAACATTATTTATGCTAATGAGTACAAATGTTATTGCACAAAATAAGTACGCCCTGGATTTTGAAAGCACCGAATATGTATACTTGAACGACCAAGACGACCACCTTGATGTTACAACTGCATGGACTTTTGAATGTTGGATAAATGTGGATGCGGTTTCTGGTTATGATGATTTTATGTACCGCCCTTACATATTTAGTTTTCAGGTTAATGATCAAAATACTCCTGCTGGTGATTTTGATATTGACTTTTATAATAGAAATAATAGCGCACAATTAAAAACTACAACAGAAAACTTAGTTATTAACACTTGGTATCATGTTGCTGCCACTTTCGATGGTTCTACCGCAAAATTATATGTAAATGGAACCCTTGTTAATAGCGACAATACTGCTGCCAATTGGTTACTTATTACTAACAATAATGATTTGTTTATTGGAGCTAGAGTAAGCAACAACCAATTTGACGGTCAGATAGATGAAGTACGTTTATCAAACATAGCAAGAGCTACAACTGCAATGCAGTTATCAACACATGAGGAAGAATATATCAGTGATGCAAATACAGTTTTTTTAATGCACTATGATAACCTGGCAAATCCACCGGATTATGTTTCGGGCGTAAGTTATTCGGGAGCGTCTGGTGATTACAATATTTCATCTGCCGATTACCTTTATGGAGAAGTTGCAAGTGCTAAATTGCTCCGTCCCGAATACCGTTCAAAAGCAACCGGTAACTGGAATGTAGCAGGAAGTTGGGAATATGACAACACAGGATATCCCAATTGGGTATCTGCTGCATTAACTCCAAGTTTTTACGATGACGCAATTACCATACTCAATGGTCATACTATTACAGTTTCTGCAGATGTTGAAATTGATCAAACCACAATTGCTTCAGGGGGACAGGTAACTGTAAGTAATGGAAATACTTTAACAATTAATGATGGTACAGGCACTGATCTTACAATTGATGGAACCCTCAAAAAAGAAGGCACAGGTGCTATCTCATATGATGTCACTGCTGCAATGGCATTTAATAGTGGAGGAAAATTTGAACTGGCCGGAACGAATAAATACATTCCTGTAGCAACCTGGGATGACAACTCCACTTGTGAAATTACCGGGGCTATTGGAGGTGATATGACAAGTACCTATCATACAAATCAAACATTTGGCCATTTTACATGGAACTGTACGGGACAAACAAGTAATGTTTTCTTTAGTGGGGCACTTACCAGTATCGATGGTGATTTTACTATAGTCAGTACAAATTCACATGAGTTACGGCTAACAGGAACTACCGGTGGTGATCCAACCGTTAGTGTAGGGGATGTTGATATTCAAAGTGGAACCCTGAATCTGACAAGTGGTGATAACAACTGTTATTTCGTATGTAATGGTAGCTATAGCCAATCAGCGGGCACTACAATAAAGGCAGATGGCAGCGGTACCGGATACCTGCGCCCTGAAGATATTCAGGTAAACTCTTCCTATTCTCTAACACTTGCTTCAAATATGGATATTGGAACCGCTCCGTTTACAGTTTACGGGACATTTACAGTCCCTTCATCATATACATTTACAATACCGTCGGGAGGGCTTGCAACTTTATATGGGGATATGACTGTTGATGGAACCCTTACCAATTCAGAAGGAAATGCTGGCCTGGTGATTAAATCAAATGTTAATGGCACCGGTTCCTTAATTGAAAACGATGGTGCAAGTGCCACAGTAGAACGCTACATTGTACAATACAGCGATGACGATCACGGCTGGCATTTGCTGGGTTCACCTGTAGGGACTTTTGCAATTGATGGTTCTGATTTTGACCCCGGTGACGATCCTAGTGGAAATGATTTATACAGATGGGAAGAATCCACCGCATATTGGATGAATTACAAGAATGGCGACCCAACCCAAATAGTTCCCGGCACAGGTTACCTCACCGCTTGGGAAACCACCGATACAAAAGATTTTACCGGCGCACTTAATAATTCTGATGTGGCCATCTCCGGGCTGACATATACTTCCGCTAATGATTATACAGGCGCACATTTGCTGGGAAACCCTTTTCCAAGTGCCATAAAATGGAATGATGGAAACTGGGCCTTAAATAATATTAGCGCAACCGCCAAGGTTTGGAATGAAACCAGTGCCAGTTATTCGGATATCGCCACCAACGGAATCATACCTTCAGCCAACGGCTTTATGGTGGAGGCCACTGCTGCGGCAGCTTCCTTAACCATCCCAAAAGCCGCACGGGTCCACAATGACCAGGCATGGTACAAAAATACCGATCACTACATCCTGCTTATCGCCCGCGACCTTGAGAACAACACTGCACAAGAAACCAACATCAGGATTAACGAACAGGCAACAAATACTTACGACCCGTTATTTGATTCACACTTCTTCACAGGTTTTGCACCCTCTTTTTACTCGCAAATTGAAGGCCATGCACTCAGTACCAACACTTTTCCCGAATTAAGCGAAGAGCTTGAAATACCCCTCGGCTTTGTTAAGAATGATGCCTCACAATTTACTATTGAACTGGACCTGGAAAAACTTATGCCCGAAACCGAGGTTTTTCTTACAGACCAAAAAACAGGTAGTGTGCAGGATATGGTGAGCAACCCGGTTTATCAATTCACCTCCTTCGAAGGCGATGAAGTCAGCCGTTTCATTTTAAAATTCACCGAAGCAAATTCCATCAGCAACACCGGTAATAATGACAAATTCATTGTTTACACCGCAAATGGTATGGTTTACATCAATAGCCAACTCAACCTCGATGGAGAAATAAAACTTGTTGACCTCGCAGGAAGGACACTCTCAACAACTAAACTAATTGATGGTTCCGGCAGCCTGAACACAAACGGGAAACATGGTTTCTTCATCGTTAGTGTTGTTTCTGATTTGGGGGTTGTTAATAAAAAGGTATTCGTAAAGTAAACTCGCTATCAAGTGCTTGCTACCAAAGACCCCCTCTATCTCTCCCTTGAGGGAAAGGGTCGGGGATGGGGTCGTAAACTGTAAATGAAACAACTATCTAAATATTCAAAAAACAATAATTCTACACCAATGAAAAAAAATTATCTCTTTTTAGTTTTGGCATTTCTGCTTGCAACTTCAACAATCCAGGCACAACTGAACATATTGCTTGTAAACGATAACGGCTATGCCCCAACAAGGGTTGAAGTGCTTAAAACATCGCTTGATAACCTTGGTTATACCTACACCTTTTACGATTGTCCTGTGGAGTTGTCGTCTCCATCTTTGGAACTAATGGAGGCACATAGCCTCGTAATATGGTACACAGGAAATGATGCATCAGGATTGTTTTTTTGGAACGGAAACGAAACGGTCAACCAGGACATCAAAGATTATATTGATGGCGGGGGGATGTTTTGGGTGCAGGGCCTCGATTTTATCTATGACGTTTACGGTGGGGCACCTGATACTTTTGTGCCAGGCGATTTTTTGTACGATTACCTCGGTATAGAAGAATATGCCGCTCAATCACATGTGGATGATGGTGTGTTTTCTGATGGTGTGCCCCAATTGGATGTTGTTCCCGGAAACGGGATTTTTACCCTAAACCCTATCGAATGGACTTACTCGACCATGTGGTATGTGGATGCCCTTTTCCCTGCCACAGGTGCTGATTCGGTTTACAGGATGGGGCCAACCGGCTATGACTTCGATGAATATTTTGCTGCAATCTATAATGAAAAAGGAGATGGTAAAGTTTTGACATTCACATTTGAAACTGCAAAATTAGATTCACAAACCAATACCGACACCCTGTTTAGCCAGGGTTTGCAGTATTTCGGGCAATTTGCATCTAATATTGTTTATGTAAACGACATCACTGTTACCGGTGAAGGCGGGGCAACTACCATCAATGTCAACCAGGGCACTTTGCAAATGGATGTTGCAATTCAACCACCCTTTGCCACCAATGGGGATGTTATATGGTCGGTTGTTGATGTTACCACCACTGCATCAATCGATCAGGACGGTTTGTTGCAAGCCACAGGGACCACTTTTGGAAATGGCACTGTTTGGGTGAAAGCCGATGCCGTGGACGGATCCGGTGTTTCCGATTCTTTGATGATCACCATTTCTAACCAGGGCTCCGATTTCGAAATCCTGCTTGTTAACGATAATGCCAATGGGTTGGACCGCTACAAAGAATTGGACACAACACTTTCTAACCTTAATTATTCTCACGATATTTACCATACAATGCAAACAGGTACATATCCCGATCTGATAACTTTGTCATACTACGATGTGGTGATCTGGTACACCGGTAACGATGGGTTTGAATTAAAACTTTGGGATTTAAGTAACCCCGATGATTATAAATTTAATGCACCATTGATCTCCTATTTAGATGTGGGAGGTGTTGTCTGGCTCCAGGGCCTTGATTTTTTCTATGATATTTTTGGCGCAGCGCCCGACACTTTACAAGCCGGCCAGTTTATTTACGATTATATGGGTGTTAAAAGATATGCCGCACAATCCTGGCTTGATGATGGATATACAGGTGTGGAACAATTAGACATTGAAGCAGGCAACCCCGATCCCCTATGTGCTTTTACCCCAATTGAATGGACATATTCGATGATGCATTATGTGGATGGCCTTGAAATAGCCCCCACTGCAACAGGTATCTATCGCATGGGCCCTCCGGGTTACATCCTGGATACTTACCTTGCCGGGGTTTACAATGAAAAAGATTATTCTAAATTATTGACTTTTACTTTCGAAACCGCAAGGATCGATACCGAAGCACATACCGATACCCTGTTTTCGCAGGTACTTACCTATTTTAAGGATGCGACCAGCGGAGGGGTACCGGTAACAAATATTACCGTTACCGGCGAAGGTGGGGCAACCACCATTGATGTAAATAACGCTACTTTGCAGATGAATGCCGCAATTGAACCCGTTTTTGCTACCAACCAGGTTGTTTACTGGAGTGTTGTTAATGCCACAGGAACAGCCACCATCGACCAGAATGGCCTGTTACAGGCATCCGGGTTTAGCTGTGGGAACGGAACCGTTTGGGCCAAAGCTACAGCAACGGATGGTTCAGGGGTTTCAGATTCCCTCGAGGTGACCATTTCAAACCAGGGCACTGATTTTGAGGTGCTCCTTGTGAACGATAATAACCGTACAGACCGTTACCTCGAAATTGACACAACATTGTCAAACCTCGGCTATAACTACTTCATCTACAATACTGCAGTTACAGATGATTACCCTGATTTTAACTTTATGGAATGTTTTGATGTCGTAATCTGGTACACCGGAAACGATTATACATATCTTAAACTCTGGGATTTGAATAGCCCTGACGATTATAAATTCAACGACCAGCTTATTCAATATCTCGACAACGAAGGGATTGTGTGGCTGCAGGGCTTGGATTTTATGTACGATGTTTTTGGCGGTGCGCCCGATACATTTGAACCGGGCCAGTTTGTTTACGATTATATGGGCATAAAAACCTACGCGGCACAATCTTATGTAAATGATGGGGGCCTGGGGCTTCCGCAGTTGGATGCAGTTCCCCAAAACCCCCTCTGTACGTTAACGCCGGTTGAATGGGTTTATACAGCTTTGAATTATGCCGATGGCTTTGAAGTTGCACCCTCGGCTGATAGCATTTACAGGATGGGCCCGGCAGGCTATCCCCTCGACACTCTTTATTCAGGGGTTTACAACCAAAACGGGCTTTCACGGATATTTACCCTCGCTGTTGAAACAGCACGGATTGATACAGAACAAAATACTGATACCTTGTTTAGCCAGGTATTAGAATCATTTAAAAATATTAGCCCTCTAACTTCTTATACTGTCAATCTTACGGTTTACTTAGAAGGCCCTTATGACGGGGCAGAGATGGCCACAAATTTGAATGATAACAACTTGTTGCCTTTGGCCCAACCATTTAACGCCGGGCCCTGGGATTATTTAGGTACAGAATCCGTTGATTCCATTCCAAATACTGATGTGGTTGACTGGGTTTTGGTCGAACTGCGCGATGCACCTGATGCCGCTTCGGCAAATTCAGGGACACGGCTAATACAACAAGCGGCATTTTTACTTAAAGATGGTTCAATAGTTGACCTCGATGGAACATCTGCATTATCGTTTACTACTAAGATAGACGATAAACTGTTTGCTGTTGTCCGGCACAAAAACCACCTGGGGATAATGTCGGCCGGCCCTTTATCAGGATTTAACAACAATTACAACTACAACTTTACTACAGCCATTGATAAGGCTTTTGGTACTAATGCCCAGGCAAGTCTTAACGGAGGGGCTTTTGGGATGTATGGCGGTGATGCAAATGCCGATGGCGAAATTAATGCCGGCGACCGTACCCTGATTTGGAACAATGAAGCGGGTACAAACGGTTATCTTCAGGGCGATGCCAATATGGACACACAGGCCGACAATAAAGATAAAAACGATATCTGGTTTAAAAACAATGGCGAAAATTGCCAGGTACCGGATTAATAATGTATTAAGAAAAATGTAATTATTTAGGAGGTGGTTTAATTGTAAAATCGTTTAGACCCCTTCCACTTAAAGGGAAGAGAGTGCCACCGCACTGGCCGGTGCGGAGGAATAGGGGGAGTTAGAGGGGGTCTGGCAACAAGCATTTTAATTGGAACTGATAATAGTAGCTAAATTAATTTGATCCCGCACGTGCGGGATGGTGATGTGTAAATTTGAAAAAACTGACGCAGGTTTACACGGATACAACGGATTAAAAATCCGTTAGACCAGCGAAAATCCGCGTCTGAAAATATCGTTAGCATATTCGCATTAGTTGCTTTTTAAGAGCCTAAATAATTATAGAAAAATCAAATTGAAGTTCTTCATAGTTATAGTTTTTTTTTATATTTAGTTTTTTTGTGTTTTTCAAAAAGCCTGTCCTTAGTCAGGCAGGCTTTTTTTTTACTGAAATTTAAAACTATTGAAATAATCTTTTGACCCCGTTCTTTCCTCGGAGGGGAAGGGAGTCCGGGAGTCCCCAAACACAAAGCCACTGCAGCAGCCAGTGCGGTGGCATCCTCCCCCTCGAAGGGGAGTTAGAGGGGGTCTTGAGTTGTAGTAGTTCGGGGGTCTTGTTGCAGTAGTTAGAGGGGGCCTTAAGTAGCAGAAACCAAAGAATTAATTGATAAAATAAATAAATTTAACTAATCAGTGTGTAAAGATTTGATAACTCAGTATGAGTTTTGGTATTGTAGTTATGATGATGGAGGGTGTGTCCCAACAACTCAGTATGAGTTGAGCTGTCTGGCAGTGAAATCGTTTAAAAGGGAAATGCCATTTATTGCGAAACTTCCCGCATGGGCGGGACAGGCTGTACCGGGTTTTGGTTATAAAATTGATGAGCCCGGTCTAAAAACAAAGTTTTTGAAAATTAGCGAAATTTTGTAGTTTTCAAACAAAAGATTCTAAAGTAATTACAAAAATATATTAGCGCATCCATACGGACAAGTTTCGCGGCAAAATATGGCTTTTTAGACCAGACTCATTGATTGGTTACAAACAAACAAATAAACAATAAAATGAAATTTATCTACCTTTTGTTAATTACCGCATTTCTCAGCCTTGTGAATGTTTCCCAGGCACAATTCAGTGTCCTTCTTGTAAACGATAATGCCAATGGGGCCGGGCGTTACCTTGAAATTGATTCTACATTAAACAACCTTGGTTACGATTATGAAATTTACAACACGGTTGAAACCGGGGCTTATCCCGACCTAAGCATTATTTCCCCTTACGATGTAATCATCTGGTACACCGGAAACGATGGCGTTGACCTTAAGCTGTGGGATATCAGTAACCCCGATGATTACAAATTTAATGAACCCCTGGTAGAATATCTTGGCAACGGTGGGATAGTGTGGTTGCAAGGCCTCGATTTCTTTTTCGACATCTACGGCTCAGCGCCCGATTATTTTGTACCGGGCCAGTTTATTTACGATTACATGGGCGTTTCGTCCTATTATGCACAGTCTTATGCCGATGATGGTGGCGAGGGTGTTGCTATGTTGGATGTTGTTACCGGAAACGGTCTCTGTACTTTTACACCTGTCGAGTGGGTTTATGCTACACTATATTATGCCGATGCCCTTGAAATTACGGCAACTGCCCAGGCAATTTACCGCATGGGGCCTCAAGGTTATGTTTTCGAGGATTTTTTCGCCGGGGTTTATAATGTTTTTGGCGATTCCAAAATATTTACTTTTACTGTAGAAACCGCCAGGATTGATACCGAAGCACATACCGACACTTTGTTCTCCCAGGTTTTAACTTATTTCGAAAGTATCACGGGTGGGGATATCCTTGTTGAAAATATTACCGTTGCCGGAGAAGGTGGCGCAAATACTATTGATGAAAATGGGGGAACCCTGCAAATGCTGGCTGAAGTGCTTCCCGAAAATGCAACCAACCCATTTGTTTTCTGGAGCGTTATCAACCAAACCGGAACAGCAACCATCAGCCAGTCAGGTTTATTACAAGCTACCGGAACTACTATCGGAAATGGCACGGTGTGGGTCAAGGCCCTTGCTGTGGATGGCTCCGGTGTGGCCGATTCAATACAGGTTACAATTACAAACCAGGGCGCCGATTTTGAAATATTGCTGGTAAACGATAATAATAACGGGGCCAACCGGTATTTGGAACTCGATACTACATTAACTAACCTTGGATATGCTTATGATATTTATAATACGGTAACAACCAACGATTATCCCGATGCTGCCACATTATCCTGGTACGAAATGGTGATTTGGTACACCGGCAACGATGGCTCCCAGCTTAATTTATGGGATGTGGGCGATACCAATAATTATAAATTTAACCAACCTTTAGTTGAATATCTCGACAATGGTGGAATCGTATGGTTACAAGGCCTCGATTTCCTTTACGACATTTATGGGCTTGCACCCGATACTTTTACCGAAGGTCAATTTATCTACGATTACATGGGCGTTTCGTCCTATTATGCCCAGTCTTATGCTGATGATGGTGGCGAGGGTGTCCCGCAATTAGATGTTGTTCCCGGTAATCCCATTTGCTCAATCACACCAGTTCAATGGGTGTATTCCACAATGTATTATGTCGATGCCCTTGAAATTGCACCTTCCGCACAGGTAATCTATACACTTGGGCCTGATGGTTATGTGTTTGATGAGTATTATGCGGGGGTCTATAATGAATATGAAGGTTCCAAAATCCTCACCTTTACATTTGAAACTGCCAGGATTGATACTGAAGTCAATACCGATACCTTGTTCTCGCAGGTTTTAACTTATTTCGAAAATGTTTCGGGTGGGGATATCCTTGTCGAAAATATTGACGTTACCGGAGAAGGAGGGGCAACCTCAATTGATGAA
>NIVA01000064.1 GCA_002254335.1 Bacteroidetes bacterium 4572_114
AAGAAAAAGGGTGATTGCGATTGGAACCAGGGTTTTGGGGAAACCGATGCCGCTGAGAAAATACAGTACGCCATAAATAACAATAAACCTATAGTTTCACCACCGCCCGGATACATTTTTGGTTACAAATCATATGAAGATATTGATTTGTTCGGTCATGAATTTGAAAATGAAAATGGTGAAAAACTCATTTTCTATATCGAAGATGCAAATGGGATCTTCCCAGACTCTGTGAAATGTTTGGATCCAGATGAAATGAATTTTCATTTCTATGGTGAAAGGGAAGTGATATACAACATCCTGCCACGAGAATACAACAAACCACCTAACTGGATATTTATGGAATGCGATTTAGAAGGGCTGGAAGAGTTAAGTCCCGTAGGAGGTAATTATCCAACTATTCATCATCAGAATAAGCTCACCTATGCCACGAGGTACCTGGCGGCTATAGCCGTTATTGGCCCACCCATCGACTTGTAGGTGTTAACCATTTACATTTCATGATATGATTAAAGTTTTACGACCGGTTTTACTTCTTGCTGTGCTTTTGTATTTAAGCCTTACAATACAGGGTCAACATTCCTTCGAAATATTTATCGATTCTGAGGATGATTGCATTTTATGGGAGGGCTGTGTGGATGATTCTGGCAATATTATTTTGGTTGGCGATATTGGCCAGTATGAAACAGGGGATTACGATGCCCTTGTGATGAAAGTATATCCTGATGGGGAATATATTACAATGCGTTTCGAGTTGATGGATACACTTAGTGTATTTAGCACAGTGGATGTCCTTGATAATGGCAATTATTTTATTACCGGTTCTTATAGCACACAGGCTCAATATTTGGGGAGGGACCATCTATGGGTAGTTATCCTGGATCAGGATTTGAACCTGGTTGGCCGGAAATCATTCCTTGTTAAGGAGCCTTACATGGGGTATGGCACATCTGCCTGTTCACTGATCGACAACGAAGATAATGTGGTAGTTACCGCCCTGGTGATAAACGAGGATACAGAATCGAAAACAGCTTTTGCTGATTTTGGTTTCTATAAGTTTAATCAGGACGGGGATACGCTTTTAAGCCGGTATTATTCGTACACATTGGATGAGCTTCCATTTGAATTGATGAAAATGCCCAACTCTGATGATTTGATGTTATTGGAAAGAGCAACCATGTATAATAACCATGTTGAATTAATGCAACTTGACCCTGAATTGAACATAATAAGTGTTAATCAATTATGGACCCTTGACATTACACTTTATGCTGATGTAAGCAGTGATTACTGGGTGTCGGATACCGAATTTCTGGTGTCAGGAAGAAGGCATTTGGATGACGATGATTCCGATGAGATTTGTATTGGTGTTTATCGGGTGGATACATCTGCAAATTTTCTGCAGGAATTGTTATTGGACAAGATGGATACAGTAGATTACCCTGCAAGGCGCAACAGTATGGCTTATGCCAACGATTCGTCCATTTACATCGGGGGCTTTCAAAGCTACGCCGAGCTTTGGCCAACCACACCTAATGTCGTAGAACTGTACATGATAGATAAGGACATGAACCTATTGGGGTATAAAGAATTGGGCGGGAAGTATTTCCAGGATGTTTGGGGGATAATAGCCACCGAAGATGATGGGTGCCTGATTTATTGCACAAGGTACTCTTCAACCGAAGTAGAGAGGGATGTGCAGATATGGAAGGTAAACAGGGAAGATATTAACATCATCACCCATGTTACAAACCCAAAGGTTTTGGAAGCTAACATTAGGGTATATCCTAACCCGGCCACCGATCATGTTTTCATTCAACTGGGCCAATCCCAAACCTGGCAGGGGCTATCCCTCTCTATTTACACCATCAATGGCAAAAAGGTTTTTCAAAAACGTATTGACCAAACGGGCAGCCTGCTTGAAGCGGACATTACCAATCTGAAGCCCGATTATTACCTACTTTCAATTGACAACAAAAAGCAAAACATTTTTACAAGCAAAATATTAAAACAATGAAAAAAATTATATTAGTCATTTTAGCGACCCTTTCAGGGTATTTTACATACGGACAGATAGGAGAAATTAATTGTGTGTCTTGTTCGGATAATTACATCAATTTTACCAATTTTGCCAGTGGAATAGGAACAGATAACCGGGCTACAGGTAACCGTTCATTTGTAGGTGGTATGGGGAGCGATGCCCAGGGGAATTACTCTATTGCATTCGGGTACCGTGCCTATGCCGGTGGAACAAACTCCATCTCACTAGGTTACACCTCCAATGCCATAGGCATGTATTCTGTTGCCATCGGACGTCAATCGTATGCAAATGGACCCGCTGCATTTGCTCTGGGACTGGCATCAAATGCCCAGGCTGAATCGTCCTATGTGTTTGGCGAGTTTTTGAAAGCTACTGCAAGTGGCACGGTTACAATTGGCCATGGTGCTGGCACAGGCGAAAACTATCTCCTAAACGAAATACCAAATAGTTTAATGATGGGCATCAATAGTAATTTGCCCACTTTTTTCATTAGTGAATCTGATGGTTACGGAACCACCGGCACAATCGGCATAGGCAACATCACAGCCCCATTGGCAAAACTCCATATAAAATCCGACGACGGGGAAGATGCCACACTGTTTCTGCAACCCACCGATTGGGACAACAATTTTGCAGAGCTACGTATTGGCACTACCGGGCATTCAATAAAGGCCGAAAAAGAAATTGGGCTTTCATTTGCCTCCGAAAATAATTTCATTTTCGAAAACGGCAACGTAGGCATAGGCACAACCTCGCCCGCACACCCACTACAGGTAAACGGCAACCTGATGATAAGCAACCAGGATGGCAGCCTCCTGTTTCAAGGTGATGATAAAGGCGAATGGGGAGAATGGGGCATTGAGTACGAAAGTGGTGGGCTTAACTTCTGGAAACCTTATGGCAGCAATAATTTTGGAAACTATTTTCTGTTTCTTGCCGATGATGGTAATGTGGGGATTGGTACTGAGGATCCTGCTGCCAAACTCGATGTATGCGGCGACATCCGCTTTACCGGCCAGCTTTACGATGCCGAAGGTTTGTTTGAGCCAAGCCCGTGGGAAAAAGATGCCGGCGGGATTTTTTACAGCTCAGGTAATGTTGGGATAGGCACAAGCGAAGTGCCCACGGAGAAACTGGAAGTAGAAGGAAATATTAATTTCACCGGCAACCTGCTTCAAGACGGAGAACCGTTTGAAACCAGCAAATGGGGGGAAAATGAAAGTGCCCAGATTTTTTATAACAACGGGAACGTAGGCATAGGCACGGAAGAACCTGCAGGCCTGTTAAGCCTGTATAAAAACAACCCTGATGAAAACCTTGGTATTTCATTTGAAAATGGCGGTTCAACAAAGTACTGGATAGGGCATAACGGCGGCGACAATGTTTTTTATCTTGGTGGCATAGGTGGTACAACACCAGGGTTGGGCGCAATTAATATTTTAGGTGGCAACGTAGGTATCGGCAACAACAACCCCGGCAAAGCACTGGATGTAAATGGCGACATAAATTTTACCGGCGATTTATACGATAACGGCCAGTTGATTGATATTAACCTTTGGGAAGAAAATACAGAAGGAATACATTACAACCTGGGGAATGTGGGGATTGGTACTAACATTCCTGAGGCCCCACTACACATTAATTCAAATATCTGGGACACAGATGCGGAATTTATCAAAGTTGAAAATAATGGTGTAAATGGGTCGGGGACGACCATTATTGGTAAACAAATTAGTGGAGGGCCAGTAATTATATAGCAGGCAGGTGATAATGACTTTCCCAATCAGGGATCAACTTTGAGTTTTATTCAAAAATCCAGAAATAATGATCAGGGCCTGAATATTTCTACATATACAGGTCTTGACCACGCTGTAAGATGGGTGAGTATATCAGCCATAACCAGCAGCTTAACTGTAAAAGCAAAAACAGGCCTTGTCCTGCAATCCGGCGGGACAGACCCCATTCACTTTGCAACCAATGGCAGCCCCGATGGCAGCCCCAATGGCAACCCAGATAGCGATGGCATATTAAGGATGGAAATAAATTCGGACGGCCAGGTGGGCATAGGGACAACAAACCATTTTGATATGGAAACCATGCTTACCGTTGCCGGTAAAATACATGCCAAAGAGATAAAAGTAACAGCAAACGCCGGTGGGGCCGACTTTGTGTTTGAAAATGATTACGACCTCCCCGGCATTTCGGAAGTCGAAAACTTCATAAAAACCAACAAGCACCTCCCCGATATCCCCTCAGCCGATGAAATGATAACCAACGGCATAGATGTTGGCGAAATGCAAATCAAGCTCCTGCAAAAAATTGAAGAGCTGACATTGTATGTGATTGAACTGAAGAAGGAGAATGAGGAGATGCGGGGGGAAATCAATAAATTAAAAGAGGATTAAATTATGAAACAAAAATACTTTATCTTGCTTATTTCATTAATAAGCGCCGTTGCTACAATTGCACAAGATACTACATTAACAAATGAGTATTTTAAGCTAATAAAAACCTACAATACCCTCGATGAGGTGTACCTGGCCCACCCGGAACTGAAACCCGCCCCCCCCCAAATAGTGATAAACGATGACGAGGTACTTTTTTATGATGATAGCAGGGAGGTGGTTAACCGGATGCCGGTGGTAAAAGAGGAGGAGATACCTGGAGATGATCCGAATTATGGAATTTATCCTGATTATATTAAAATCCATAGGAATTGCGGAATTATTGATGGTGAGTTGCTTGTAGTTTGGGAAAGTTACGGTTATTGGGATGCTAATCATATCATTCCGAAAAGCGCCCGTGTTTACAATAAAAAAGGAGTATTCATCACTTCCATTAAGCCTGCTCATCATGTAGTGGTTGCTCCTGATAAAAGGCATTTTGTTACTTATTATACTGGTGAAGGCAGAGGAGATACAGTTTTTGTTTATAGGATCAGTGGTAATTTAATTTGTGAAATTAGTAATGTGAGCAATTCAATAAACATTGATTTTATTGAAAGAAATCTAATAAAAATTCATGATCATGAGCAATTCAAAATGAAATATTTTAATTTTTCATGTGAATCAGACTACAATTTAAACTACCTCAAAGAACTAGGGATTAATAGTGTCTCCAATACATTCTATTCTCCTTCAGTTGGTCAGGTTTTAGTTTCTACATCAAGAAGTGGAATTTTTCTTTTAAACATTAGTAATGAATTACTTTGGAGAAAAAAAATTGAACTAATTGAGAAATGCATTTTTTTAGAAAATAGTAATACTCTTTTTGTTCAAACCAGAGAATCATATTCTATAAATAAACCAATAAAAAGGTCAATTATAATACTCGACTGTACGAACGGTTCGACCCTATATGGTGATGAATTGGATAGCCTTTTAGAATTTAATAATAGTTACATAATCGTAAAGAAAGGAGGTAATTATTATGAGTATACGATTCTTTAAAGTATTGGTTATATTATTTACTATTAATTTCAATTCAGTGGCTCAGTTATGGCCAATCATGCAAGATGACGACCCAAGCCGATATTTTATTTTAAATGGTACATTGGGAGAAATACATGATACAGGCGGTGATCATTTTCATGAAGGAATTGATATTGATTGCAATAACGATAGCATACCAATCAGACCTATTAGTGATGGAGAAGTCGCAGCAGTTTTTTCTAGTTCTGTTACTATTCGACATGATTTCCAAAATGGCGATTGGCAAAAGCAATCAAAATATTTACATATTAATCCTAATGTAAATACGGATTCAATAGTAGTCGCAGGTCAAACAATACTTGGATATGTAGATGGGGTTGGTTATAATACCCACTTACATCTTGAAATGAGAGTTTGGAATGGTAGTGATTGGATAATTGTAAACCCGGTCAATAACAATAGTGGCTGGCAACTGAATTTACCTACAGGGCATGCAGATGGATATGCTCCCCAAATAAATGATATTTTAATTGAAGCATTGAACAATCAAAATAACAATGTCCCATCCGGATTTGATGTAATCGATCCCAACAACAATAATGGGGCAGTAACATTTCATACTGATTACCTGAAAGTCCACATGAATTCTACTACTCCTCACAGCACACTATCTACCGGAACGCAATATAACTATCCCACCGAAAAAATTGTAGTTTGGGGAAATATTGGTTTTGTGGTAAATGCCCGTGATGTGGGTGTTAATTCCGCACCAGGATCTGGTTTAAGTTCAGGTGAAGGTCTTACAGTAACAAATATTGGGTACTCTTATATTGATCAAAACAACAATGCTTTTGAAAAATATATTGTTGATTTTTCCGATTTTTTAGATGCAGAAACGGATCAAATAGGCCAATTTTTCCACATTCCATACTTTAACCCCGAGCAAATGCCAAATCATTACCTATATGGCAATCACGACTTTATCGAATTAAGAAGTACAAATAACACCTACCTGCACATCCATCAACAAATAAACGGGATACAAAGCAACGGCGTCTGGTTTACCAAGGCCGATAAAAATACCAATCACGTTTTTAACCAAACGCCCGGCCAGGCCCAGATAGCCGATGCCAACGAATTTGCACTTTATTCGGATGGTGAACAAACATTAAACTTTTTTGTTTCGGATGCCGCCGGCCAGGAAGCAAATGAGGATCTGGATTTAATAGTTGACAACTTCATCCCCTTCATAAAAGAAGTAGAAATATATGATGACTGGAACCTTATCACTCCAGTTTATGAAGGGGAATGGGAATGGCAGAATGGGCAATATGTCTTTAGTGCGGTTCAAGCAAATTCCATAACACAAGATGAAGATATTTAGATTTTGGTTTCTAGCAGCGAACCCATGCAATGTATTGACCTTTCTTTGAACAACTATTTCGAACCTAATCCCCTAATTTATAATATGGATGAAACTGAATGGCTTTTTGAAATCCCCTCCTCTTACCTTATTGCCGGAGAAAACCTACTCGAAATTAACGGGCTTGATTATGCTGAAAACCCGGTCTCCGGAAATCCGGCTGTTTTGTCTATTCACCAGCAAAACAATACCTGGCTGCCCCCGGCTACGGAAGGGCCTGATACTTTTCATAATTTCGATGTTGAAATTGCTTATGGCCCGCCCACACCGAATTTTGAGGCAGATATACAATTTCCTACTTCTCAAGATAATGTTACATTTACCAGCGACTCACAAGATGGTGGGGTACAGTCATGGCTATGGGGTTTCGAACCCGATAATGTATCCTTCATTCAAGGTTCAGAGACTTCACAAAATATTGTTGTAAAATTTGTAGGTATTCCGGGGCCTGTTGATGTTTCATTAACGGAAACCAATGAACAAGGTTCAGTCACAGAAACCAAATACAATTATATTAATGTTGTACCCGGCACAAATCCCCCGCCTATACCTGAATTTACAACCGGTACCGGATTGACCGCCATCGCAACCGGGCATTCTGTCGATTTTGTCGATTTGTCAGATAATAATCCTACAACCTGGTTTTGGCAGTTTGAGGGGGGATATCCGGTGGACTCTGATATACAAAACCCTGAAAACATCTATTACTCCACACCAGGATTTTATGATGTGTCGTTAACCGTTTCGGGTTATACCGATGACCCATTAACCCTGGTAAAAGAAGATTATATCGCAGTATATGAAGTACTACCGGTTTTAAATGTCGATTGCAACACTGATCATAATATTTATACAATAGGTGAAACTGTAACGTTTACTGCTATGATATTTGGCGGCACAACACCCTACAATTATACCATAAACTTTGATGGTGAATACATTTGTTCCGGTTTTACAGACGATAATGATATTTATGCAGAGTTTGAAAATGGTTTTTTATCCCCCGGTAACAAAACTATTTCCGTAGGTGTAACAGATGCAGGTTATCCCCAAAAAACTACAATCGTACTGGCAATGGTTTGCCGACCCGCAAACGGGCCTAACACCTGCGTATCCGTCACCGGTCCCGTCTAGTGAGATCCTATGGAATATCAACGCCCTGAATAACCCGGACACACATGCAAGTTACAGCGAGTTGGGGAATTATCCGGTTACTTTGACCGTCTTGGACGAGTATGGGTGAGGTGTTACAAAAACTAAGCATCTTAATTTCTATGAAGGTATGAGATGTGTCTTTTTTAATGAACCAATTGGTTCATCAGCCATAGGAATTTCATTAAAGCCGGTTGTGCCTATCAACCAGGATATTTTGTTTTGGGCAAACGATGCAACCTGTTGTGGAGATCCTGGTTGTGCATATTATGATTATTTAAGAGAAATTACTGATATTCGTTGGAGATTGGTAAATGTAGTTTCCGGTGAGTATATTGCTAATTCTACAGTTCACAAAACCAATCCTGATTCCTGCTATGCGATATGGAGGGAAGCAGTTTTTCAGCTAAAATTATCCCCTGCCCCGATTGTAGCGACAGCATCGGCCATGTACCGGAAATGTTTTCGCAAGTTAAAAACGAGGGGCTTGTTGCAACCAATCCTGACAATTTAAAACCCCAACCACAGGTAAAGATATATCCAAACCCAACAACAGGAATGGTCAACATAACTGTAAGTTTAAATTTTGGTAAACCTATCAGTATTAAACTCAGCCACATTAACGGCATCAAAATATTAGACGAAGAAAAAGAAAACCAGGACAAATTCATTTTGGATCTATCCACTTATCCAAAAGGTATCTATCTACTAACAATTAAAACAACCGACATGGTGTTTACCGAAAAGGTTGTGTTGCAGTGATCCGGAAAATAGATGACGGATGACCGATGACCGACGACTAAAAGGAGTCCGTATGGATGACCGATGACCGATGACCGATGTCGGGTGACCGATAACTGATGACCGATAACTGAAGACTTATGACCAAAAACGAGAGAAAAACATCACCCAACCTTCAAAACCGTCTTCGGCAACTTGCGGCCTGCAAAATGTACGATGAGATAAAGTACCAGGATATTAATTGGGAAAAGTATATAGGCCGGCACACCATAAGCAGCAGGGATAGTGCCCAGGAACATACCAACCCCGCCAACGGTCAAAGCATAAGGCATTTGTGTGCGCACATGGTCGATGTGGTTGCACGAACTGGCCAAAGAGCTTAGAATGGTGGTATCAGAAATTGGCGAACAATGATCGCCCAAAACCGAACATTATGGAAAATTGACATGGAAGTGTCATACCCCAGCCCGTTTTCACTGCAAATAAGCCAGGAGGTGGGCAGGATAAGCGGATAAAGTATGGCCATGGTGCCCCAGGACGAACCGGTAGAAAACGACACCAGGGCAGCCAACAAAAACGTGAGCGCGGGCACAAGAAAGGGTGAAAGTTTAA
>NIVA01000065.1 GCA_002254335.1 Bacteroidetes bacterium 4572_114
ATAACCTGAAAACCCTCTATAAAAACTAATTACATCACCAATCATGTGTGTTTATCATACCTGCGGAAGATTGAGAGGTGAAATAAAAAAGAAGTAATTGAAAGAAATGTGCAAATATAGTGCAGGTAAAAATTTTAATTGCAATAAACGGTAGTATTCACGGAGGCCGGATTATTAGGTTGCAAACACTTGTATGAACCGGCAATAAATATCGACTGATCGTTGAAGGTAATTATAAGAGACGATGGGTTTTCATCCGGTTTATAGGAACTCACGATGATGATTATAACAGAATTGATGCTGAAGAAATATAAGATTATGGAAAATAAAGTTCTAAAAACGGAAGAAAATTATAATCAGGCATTAAAAAGGTTTGAAGTAATTTTTCATGCACCCTCAGGCACAAAAAAGGGAGATGAACATTTCCACATTAATGCCCCCGGCCCAATTGAAGCCATAAAATTCAGGATGTAACAGATGGGGATGAACAAAAAAGATTTAGCCCGGATAATTGGATATAAGATCAGGGTTTCAGAGATTTTTAGCCGCAAAAGAAAATTGTCTTTAAGATGATCAGGAATTTACACAGAAAATTGAACATCATTTATCAATCATTGATAAGTGACTAAATTAATTTGATCCCGCACATGCGGGATGGTATGTGCAAATCCAGACGGACGGACTATGTCCGTTTTAAAATAAAAGCCCTCGGGGAACCTGAAAAAACTGACGCAGGTTTACACAGATACAACGGATTGAAAACCCGCCTGACCAGCGAAAACCCGCGTCTGAAAATATCGTTAACATTAGTGACTTTTTGAGAGCCTATTGACCCGGCAAAATTTGTTTATGATTTCTTAAATGAGTCCGGTCTAAAAAGCCATATTTTGCCGCGAATGCGCTAATATATTTTTATAATCACTTTGTAGTCATGTGTTTGAAAATAATTAAATTTCACAAATTTTCAAAAACTTCGTTTTTAGACCGGACTTTTAAATTCAAAACACTTCACTGCTCATTCTCCAAAATATTAATCTCAGTCCGCCTGTTTTTGGCCCTCCCCGGCCCGGTATCATTTTCGGCAACGGGCATTGATGAACCAAACCCTTTGTAGGCCAGGCGGTGGGCATCTATTCCGTTTTCAATCAAATAATCATACACCGATTTGGCCCGCTTGCCCGATAGCCCTATATTATAATCAACATCGCCCACATTATCGGTATGCCCCCTTATTTCTACCTTTAGCCCGGGATTATGATTCAAAAACCCAATCAACTTATTTAGCTCTGCCGAGGATGATGCTTTAAGCTGATAACTATCTGTGAGGAAAAAGATATTCCGCAGGATCATAGTTTCACCTTTTTTAATAGGTGTAAGTTCCACATCAATAAAAAAAGGTTGAATGACGCTGGTGAGGCCCTTCAAAGCAAAATTCTCAGAATAAAACAAATATCCTTCGGCAGAAACATTTAATGCATATTGGTGGTTGGTTGGGATGCACACCAGGAATTCGCCGCTGGCAGGATCGGAAAACGACCTGACAATTTCTTTGCCATTAGATAAATCAATCAGGCTAAAGTAGGCCTCCAAGGGTCTTTTTGTCACTTTATCCCTCACCACACCTTTCATAAAAGTTGATGCTATTGGTTTTGCAGGCCCGAATAGTTGAAATTCAAAAATATCATACCCCCCCATGCCATCTTGCTGGTTGGAGGAGATGTAAGCTTTATCGCCCCAGGCATTTACAATAATATTTAATTCATCGGAAGGGGTGTTTACAGGATAGCCCAGATTCACAGGCCCTGTCCAATTTCCGGTTGAATCCATACGTGAAACAAAAAGGTCCATCCCACCCAGACCCACATGCCCATCAGAAGAGAAATACAATGTTTGCCCATCAGGGTGGATGTAGGGGGCCATTTCGGAGCCTTTTGTGTTTATTGTCCCCCCCAAATTTTCGGGTTTCGACCATTCACCATTATCCTGCAACCGGATTAACGGGCGGACTTAGGTTGATTGGGTCAGAGGTTTTTCCCCCTAAAATCTTTGCAGCATAAATATCACAACTGCCGTAACCTCCGGGCCGGTGGCATCCGGCAAAGAGCAAAAACCGGCCATCAGGGGTGATGAACAGGGCGCCCTCATCACCCGAAGAATTTATTGGGGGCTTTAACTTTCTGGCTAAATCCCATGTATCAACAACAGTTGGACGGTTGGAAAAATAAAAGTCCTCCCCTTTTCTAATGTCATCATCTTCGATCTGCCTCCGCGTAAAGTAAAGTTGCAATTCGTCAGGCCTCACTGAATTGATGTACTCATTATTTGGCGAATTGACGCCCCCGCCCAAATTGACAGGCTCAAAAGGTACCGGGTGTTTCATCGCGTTTATCGAAAATATGCAACATGCCCTTAAAAACCCGGCATCCTCAGCACGGCCACCCGATGATCCGTACCGAAGGAATTTCTGAAACCTGGCAAGTGCCCTCGAATAATCAGCAAGCTCGAAATAGGATAACCCCAAAAAATACAATGCTTCGGGATATTTCTCGACATCCATCACGATAACACGGCCATATATTTCAATGGCTTCATTAAATTTTTCTGTTGTACGATAAACATCGCCCAAAAGCATATAAGCTTCCAGAAAATCCTTGTCTATAGAAATGGCTTTTTTCAATTCGGCTTCGGCCTCCTCATAATCCAGAAGGTTGAAATTGTTCATACCACTCTCGTAAAACCTGATGGCGCGATTTGATGTTGTAGAAAGTTTCTGAGAAAACAGTTGGGTTGGGGCCAGCGCAAACATTGCCAGGAATAATAAACAAATCAACAGGTATTTTCGTGGCTTTTTTTTCAATCTATCAGATGTTTGCATTGACCTTTATTTAACATGAAGTTTTAAAATAAATTGTGGAGGGGGGATGTCAGGTTTCCCATACGGGCTTGCTTCGCTTCGCAGGTTTCAAGTTTCCCTCCTTCGCTTCGCTTCGGCGGGCAGGCAGGTTTCAGGTTTCGATCATTAACACTGATGACTGATGACTGGTTTCGGGTTTTAAACAAAAAAAAGGCTTTCCAGTACCGAGAAGCCTTTTTTTATTGAATTTCCTAAGCGGCTTCAACAACACAGAGTTAGTCCGTATGGAGTCGCCAAGGAAATAGAACGTTGATTATTCAACAGTAATCCTTACGATTGAGGTTGTGGTGAACGGGTTTGGGTAATTTTGTGAAACAGATGAAATTTGAGTTTTATCATTACGAATATAGTATAAAAATGTTTCAGTTTTCAATCCCGAGAACTTTCGGGCCAGATTTGAGGTTTGAAGGCTGTTGGCCAAGGCGGAACACTCCATTGCCTCCCTGGTAAAACACCCACCTATCCCCACATCGGAAACTTGTTAAACACAAGTGCCTCGATATATTGTATTTTCATGTTGGGGTATATTTGGTTATAAAAACCGATACAATCATTTTGTATGGCCAGGGCCTGTCCGGCATTTATATTGCCGCATACCACCAAATATTCTGCAAAATAGAAAATAGCGTTAAACAAGCTTATCATTTTGGTAGCGTCCACAAAGACTGACATTTTACTGGTTAATACGGCTACTTGTTTGTCCATTACATTTTTCGAGAAATCAAACAAAGCATTGTCCCTTTTTTTGGTATCCTTGTGCCATGAATGTAAATATTCATTGAGCTGTAGGTTATAATAATTTGCCGAGACCCACGACATCCCTGTTTTCTCCTTTAAAAACCTCCCGTAGTTAAGCGACATGTCGTTGTGCATTTTCCTGATTTTGCTGTTTGTAAAAGGCCGCACAGGTTTCCATATAGTAAAAGGCCGGAATATTGTTTCGAAAATATCTCTCCAATATTGTTGGGTGTAAACTTCGTCATTGAGTTTGATTTTAATTTTTTTTAGTTCGGCAATTAGGCCCGCAAAGTCATTATCAGAGAAATCCGGTTTCAAGTATTTGGTAACAATTTCATTAATAAGGGGGGGCATAATTTCATTGCCGCCAAATACCTCATCAGAATAGCAAATAGCTATGTGAACATTTTTTACCAGGTGGTGCAAATCGGAAGCCATATCAACCGCCAGGAGCAAGTTGACCACTTCAAATAGTTTGTCAACGTGATCGACAGGATATTGAATATAGTTTTCCAAATATCCTGATACTTCATCAACACGGTTTTTAGATATCAGCCAGGTAATGATATAGTAATCATAATACCCAAAACTTTTCAAATATGTATCCGGGAACCTCTCCAGGTTTCACATATTCTTGTCGGGCACTATCATCCTCCATGGCCGCATCTTTTGTTAAGCAACATTTTTTATACTTCTTTCCGCTGCCGCAATGACAGGGGTCGTTTCTTCTGATTTTTTTCACTTTGTTAATTATTTTTTTCAACTGTTGTTCTGCCAATTCTATTTTTTCCTGTTTTTCATCATTCAGTATTTAATTCGCAAATTTAACCAAAAGACAGGATGGTTGTAATTGTATTTGAAAAGAAAAATTAATATTTGGTGTTGAATACCCTGCTTCAAAGTATCTTTTAGGGTTGGTAAATTCAGTTTTTATCAAATCAGCAGTTTTGTAATTTTTATCCGGCCCTGTTAGTATTTCTAATGTCTTGCTTCTGGTTATCCGACCCTGTCAGGTCTTCGACTCTGACAGGGCTCGCACAAAAAACCTGACAGCCCCGATAACTATTGGGGGCAGAACCTGTAAGAGTTAATAAACTACTACAGCTTCATATAAATTAGAAAGTGGATTATGAGAAAAGAGCACAAAAAAAGTAGGGTATCCTCAAACTCATGCGGTATATAATCGTTAACACATTAATTCATTCATTAAAATTTATAGAAACATGAAAAAAATTAAATTAAATTTCGCCTTACTGGCACTATTAAGTTTTGGGTTACTGATGACTTCCTGCAAAAAGGACGATCAGACGATTATTGAAGATACCGACACCAGTTCAGCTGAATACGATGCACTGGCCGAAGGCATTTTTAACGATGTGGGCAACATCACTGATGAAGCCTATTATTTAAACTCCGGCAATTACAAGTCAACCGATGGAGACACCCTATTTCTGGGCCAATGTGCAACGGTTATTCTCGATACTGTGGTTTTTCCACATGAACTCACCATCGATTTTGGTGAAGAGAATTGCCTGTGCCTGGATGGACGTTATCGCCGCGGGAAGATCATCAACACAGGTTTGATAACCCTGGCTGAAAATGGCGGCATCATTAGCTGGAATGCATCAAAAGAACGCGAATGGGTTGAGGGCAGCAATACCTGGAACAGGTGGGACGATGTATATCATATCACCGGTACAGCAGATGGCGTACGCGTATCCGGCCAAAGCTGGACAAAGGAAATAATAATCCCGTTGAGGAGGGAATTGGTGTGCAGGTTTTTCGTTTCAGGCTCAGTTGAAATCATACCTGAGGAACGCCCTGCCCGGCTTCTTGATTATGGCGATGGCCAATGCGACAACCTGGCCACGGTAACTATCAATGGACGAACATATACAATACATTTGAAGTAATTTAATTGTTGATCCAAACTGATATTCCCGGGGCATGTTCCGGGAATATCTTTATTTGTTGTGGGATGGAAGACTGAGGTTAGAAGTTAGAGGTTGGAAGTTAGAGGTTGGATGACGGATGCCGGGTAACAGAAAATAGAAGACCGATTACAGATTACTGATCACCGATAACCTAATACTACCAACTTTCATATGAAGACTGAAAAACTTTCAATACAAAATAAGTTCATATTAAAAAACCAGCAGATAGAGAATATTTTCTACATTTACAACATAAATCAAAACGGGCTTTCTTTTGACAAAGGAACAATTTAAGGAAATATTCGATGGCTATTTCGACACAGTGCGTAATTATGTTTATTACCGCTCTGGCGATCAGGAACTGGCAACTGACGTTGCACAGGAAGCATTTATGCGAATTTGGGAAAAGCAGCTAAAGCCGGATAAAAACAAAACCAAAGCCCTGCTCTTTAAAATTGCCGGTGATTTATTCATCAGCAACTACAGAAAACAAAAAACAGAACAGAATTTTAAATTGAACCTTAAGCCCGAAGTTAATTTTGAAACACCCGAAGACAAAATATCATTTGAAGAACTCAGGGAAAACTACGGGCTGGCTTTGCAACAACTGCCCGAAAAACAGAGGACAGTATTTTTGATGAGCCGCATGGACGAGATGACCTATACCGAAATAGCCGCTAACATCGGGCTGAGCGTTAAAGCAGTAGAAAAACGGATGACACAAGCATTGGCATATTTAAAAGAGGCATTAAAATAACCCATCCCCCCCCCGAAAGTTTTCGGGGTCTCATTGATGGGAAGGGAGTCCCACTGTAGCGGCCAGTGTGGCGGGGGTTCTCCTCCTCAAGGGGGAGTTAGAGGGGGTCTTCGGTAGCAGAAGTTTAGATAAATTAGTACAAAAAGTCAGGGTTTGAATACATTTACAAATTGCTACAAATATTAAATCTGGTCATAAGTCTGTTAAAAATTCAAGCCCTGACTAAAAACATAAATGAACAGCAACAACAAACATATCAATAAACAGCAATCCCCCAAAGGGCCTGATGCAGAATTCTTTTCAAGGGTTGAAATTCCTTACGAAAAGTCCAGGCAGGAGGTATGGGCATTGATGGCCGAAAAACTGGACAAAAAACCAGCCGGTAAAATTTTTCATTTCAACAATTATAAATCAATTATCGCCATTGCTGCTTCTGTTTTAATTTTGCTCGGATCACTTACTGTGATGAAATTTTATACCAAAACCATCATCAGCCACAATGGCGGGCACCTCACAGCAAGCCTTCCCGATGGCTCAACCGTTGAACTGAATGCACAAAGCACCTTAAAATATCATCCATATTGGTGGCAATTTTCGCGGAAGATTGATTTCAATGGCGAGGGCTTTTTCCAAATTGCCAAAGGCAGCACCTTAGAGGTTTCGTCCGAAAATGGTAAAACCATAGTGCTTGGCACCAGTTTCAATATCTATGCCCGGAACAATAAATACAAAGTTACCTGTATGACAGGAAAGGTGAAAGTTGTTTCCGTTACCAGCCAAGAGGTAATCCTCACCCCCGATTATCATGCCGAGATTGATATGAACGGCGATATTATAGTTAAAAAGCTGGACAAGCCCGAATTATCAACCAGGTGGGTGGACAATATGTTCAATTTTACTTCAGTGCCTTTTATGGAGGTTGTCCGGGAGATTGAAAGACAATTCAATATAACCATCAATACCAGCGGCCACCTCAATTATTTTTACACCGGTTATTTCCCTAAAGAGATGCCGGCAGATCAAATCCTTAATTTGTTATGTAAACCTTTTGGGCTTACTTTTGTAAAAAAGTCGGATAACGAATATCTGATCGTACAAAACTAATGTAAGTGTTAAAAAAGGCCACCTTTTTGATATTGCTGTTTGTTGCGGTACAATCCCTTACTGTTTGTCAGGAGATAAGGATTGACGTTTCCAACAAACCCCTAAACCAGGTCCTTGTCGGGATTAGGGACAATTATGACATCAGGCTTTCATTCGACGACCGGTTATTGTCGGCATATCCCATCACGTTATCAAAAACTTTTAAAAACCCTGAAGGTGCCATAAAGGGCCTCATTAAAAACCTTCCATTAAGTTTTGAGCAAAGTGGTGGGGTGTATATCATTTTTGCCATCCAACAAAAAGAGAAAGAAAAACCTTTGTTCCGGTTGGCGGGACAAGTATTGGAAACTGGCACCTTCGAACCCTTGCCATATTCACATGTGATAATAAATGGCCATGCCCTGGCAACCGATCTTAAGGGGAGCTTTTCATACGTATCCAAAGAGGACAGCGTTTTTACGGTTCGGGCCTCGCAACTTGGCTATTACATTTTAGACACGGTAATTGATGCGGGAATGAACCTTCAACTACTGCTCACACCATCGGTGATTGGGTTAAAGGAGGTCGTTATTACGGATAAGCTGATAGAAAAATCGACCCAAATTGGCAAACAGGCCGGTGTGGAAAAGCTGAACCATAAAGTAGCCAATTATTTGCCCGGCTATGGCGATAATTCAGTTTACAACCTTTTGAGGCTACAACCCGGTATCCTGGCATCCGGCGAATCAACCAGCGAACCTATCATCTGGGGAAGTTATTCCGGCCACAGCAAAATCATGTTCGATGGGTTTACCATCTATGGGCTGAAAAATTTTAACGACAACATCAGTACTTTCAATCCCTTTATGGCCAAGGATATTGAAATATTGAAGGGAGGTTTTGATGCCCGGTATGGCGAGCGTGTGGGTGGTATAGTAAATATCACCGGTAAAAACGGAAACCGGCAAAAAACAGGATTTGAGTTTTGTATCAACAACATGACGGTAAACGGGATGCTCGAAGTGCCCATTGATAGAAAGGGTTCGCTCATGGTCTCTTTCAGGCAAACTTATTATAATCTTTACGATCCCTGGGAACATAACATAAACAAGAACAATAATTCGCCGAATGATACCGGGAACATTATTACCCTGAATGTGGTGCCGGATTATGTTTTTCGGGATTTAAACCTGAAATACTCTACCAGCTTTATGGACAATGACCTGTTTTACATCAGCCTGTATGGCGGAAGTGATAAATTTTCCTATTCGATTGATGAACCGATTAAATATGTAAACCTGCTTAAAGACACAAAAGAGGAGAGGGAGCAGGGCGGCGCTTCGGTATTTTATGGAAAGACCTGGCTGAATGGCAATACTTCCAACTTCTCCGTTTCATGGTCGGGGTTGCAGTCGGTTTATAACGATGATGTCCGCACAGAGGTAATTGATTTAGGCTTTATTAATCAGTTGCAGGAGAGGGTCAGCGATAATGGCCTGGACGAATTAACCGCCCGTATCGACAACCGGATGGCCATTGATGAAAACCAGGTACTTGAATTTGGTGGAGGTTTTATTTACAACCACAGCACCCTGCTTGAAGATACATTCGGGGTTAACTTGGTGAATATTGACCGGGGTGCACAGCGGACTTTTCTCTATTTTCAAAATGTGGTTTCAAATAGCAGCATTGGGAACTTTAAGGTTGGTTTCCGCACCTATTTTGCCCACAACATCGGCAAGGCATATTTCGAACCCCGCATTTCTGCTTCTGTCAACCTTAGCGAATACTGGAAGTTAAATGTTGCATGGGGTATTTATAATCAGTTTGTTGTAAAATCTTCGGTGGTTGATTTGCTTGGCAATTACCGGTATTTGTGGGCCGTGAGCAATGGCGATGACACACCTGTTACCAACGCGATGCACTTTGTGCTGGGAACTTCCTTCCACAACAACGGTTTTACTTTAAGTGTTGAGGGGTTCCTGAAAAACACCACAGGGTTAACACGTTACATCAGGTTTCCGAGATGGGATATTGAAGGGGTTTTTGAAGGGAAAAGCCGAAGCTATGGCATCGACCTGATGTTGCAGAAAGAATACCGGGGCCACCAGGCATGGATAGCCTATACATTGAGCAAGGTTGAAGAGCATTTCGATTATCAGCGCAAAAACGTTTACCGGCGCGCCCCACATGATCAGCGGCACGAACTTAAGCTGGCCGCCCTTGTTAACTTAGACCCGGTTTACCTGTCGGCCAATTATGTTTTTGGTTCAGGGTTCCCGGCCGGTATTTTTTCACTCTCGGGCTACGAAGACGATTACAACTACAGCCGGTTAGACGTTTCGTTTATTTACAAATTCCTTGATAGAAAGCTAAAAGGCGAGGCCGGGATTTCCATTTTAAATGTGTTGAACACCCGGAACCTTAAATATGAAAATTTCGAACTTGTCCCTGCCTTCCAAACCAGTTCTATCAATATTTATACAGAAGCAATTCCTTTTACGCCTACCTTGTATTTGAAGATATCTTTGTGAAAAAATGCTGACCACTGAGGGGCTAAGCTCACTGAGGGGCACTAAGGACTTGTATCATACTGATTTGCAATATCACTCATTCTTTACCTGTTGATTATTTTCAGGGTTTAGTAATTTTAACTTTTTCAAAAGCACAAATTGCAACACCTATTTTAAGCCTGATAAACCCGGTGGGTTTTTTAAAGATGTCCTGAACAAAACCTGTTCTCTCAGGCACCTCCCCCAGGTTAAATATCATTTTGATGTGCCCGGCGCAAAGGGTAATTGCAAATTTCCCCTCATTATTCCTTTCAATTCATCCACACAGGATAAACAAAGTTTATTAGGACAATAGAAGATTCCGGTCTAAAAAGCCATATTTTGCCGCGAAACTTGTCCGTCCATACGGATGCCTTTCAGTCATATGGATGCGCTAATATTTTTCTAATCACCTTATAATCTTGTGTTTGAAAATAAATAAATGTCGCTAATTTTCAAAAACTTCGTTTTTAGACCGGACTCATTATTGTTAAGCCTTTCAGGTGGGGTGTTAAATCTGGTTTTGGCTTTTCCGTCCCTCCATTAGGAGTGCCCCTGGCACATTTTTCAATATCTTCCATATCCATGTAATTACCGGCCCAAGAACATTTTGTATTCAACCCGGTACAGCCTGTCCCGCCTATGCGGGAGGTTGTGGTATTGTAGGTTTATGAAATCCAATGAAGTAACAAAAACCCGGTACGGGTTTAGCTGCTAATAGAACAACTATTCAATGAAATCAATGCCGGGTAGCTCAACCCCGTACGTACGGGGTTGTTGGGAATCTACTGTAATCACCATAACTACAATACCTAAACTCATCCCGAAAGCTTTCGGGATGAGTTTATAAAATTTGAAAATCACATTGATATAGTAAATGTGACGAAAAAGCATCTTTTTCGCAGAAATTGTAATATCCTGATAAATAGCTGGGTACATTTCCGTGAAATTGAATTTTTAACACCCCACCTTTCAGGTTTCTATTCCCCCATACATTCAGGGAAAATCACAGTACCCGCATCATTCATCAGTACGAAATAGGCATTTCCTGGTTCAAGTGCATCAAGGGTATTTATCCCGTTGGCAGGCCAGTATATGTTTGTGCCGGCAACTTCTTTGATAATAACCACATCAATGCCATTAAATAATTCAATTATTTCAACCGGACATTCTGAGAGGACAGGGATTAAATTCCAGCCGGCATTTAAGTCGAGGCTATTGTTATCAACCTTTTTACCAATGATTGGAAACGTAACATCAGATACGGACTTAATAAAATACCCCGAATTATTGTCCCAACTGCCCAGGGTGTTAGTGTTTTGCGCCGGCCAATATGCGCCTGTCATATTTTGAATGATAATCAGTTCATTGTTTATCCCGGCCAGGATATTTTCCATTTCGGGATATGAAGGCACAACATACGCTGATAAGCTGATCCACCCACTAACTATCTGAACACTTTGTGCGGTTAGAGTTTCAGAAGCCGGGCTTTGGTTCCCGTTAAAATCAAAAGCTGAAACTTTATAGCTGCAATCGGCAATACCGGCAACATCGGTAATTTCATTTGAAATTGTAGTTGCAAAAGGTTCTTCACCAAACAGCCCGTTTTCGTCTGTTTTGTAAATGGCAAAATACTGGAAGTCATTATCAGGACATGGCTGCCATTGTAATTCAATTTGGCCTCCGGCAAAAGAACCCTCTAAGTCTTGTGGTGTTGCCGGGGCAAGATTATCAACCGAATAACCCTCTGCAGGTTCCGAAATCCATGTACCTTCGTCCATTCCTGCAATTACGCGAAATGTTGACATTCCATTTGAATTAGCTGTTGAATCGGCCAAAGTGCTTAGTTCAACGGTATAGTTTTCTTCGCCTGTGGCATAAACATATGTAAGCGACACCCAAGTTTCATTATCCAACCGCTGAAAAGAATAACCCTCTGTGCTTTTTGCGCCATCTTCCGGCACCACATTATCATAAAAAGATTTATTAAACATCAAATAAACGTATCCTCCCTGGTCGTTTGGCCTGTCTTCGATAGAGGTTATAAACGGTTCGGCCAATTCTACAGTTATTGTATCCACCGCCATATCGGTATTTAATGAGCCGGTCACAGTAAGGATAACTATGTATTCATCAGCACCAGTAAATGTATGGACAGGATTCTCCTCGGTACTCAATTCACCATCACCAAAATCCCATAAATATGAATCTATCGACCCGGTAGATTGATTTGTAAATGCTACTATAAATGGTGAACATCCATAATCGCCTGAAACTTCAAAAGCTGCAGTTACTTCCATTTGTTCCAGTACTTCGATATAGCCGGCCTTTGTTTCGGTATCATAACCATAAGTGTTGTAAGCAGTTAGTGAAACTGAAAATAAACCAACATTTTGATATTCATGAAAGGGATTTGTTTCCGTACTGGTTATACCATCACCAAAATCCCATAACAAGCTATCAATTTCTCCAGAGGACAAATCCATAAATTCAACAACAAGGGGAACAAAACCGGATAAGGGTTGTGCCGAAAAATCAGCATTCGGTATCAGTAGCGGATCAAATACCGTTATATATTCTGGCTTCGACATGGTAGTAGTTCCCCCTGGCCCTGTTACTGATAGTCTTAATCTATAAGAACCGGGTTCGGAGTATGTATGAATTGGGTTTGGCAATGTTGAAGTTCCACCATCTCCAAAACTCCAGTTATATGTAGTTACCTGCCCCGTTATTTCTGATGAGAATTGAACAAAAAGCGGAGCCACACCTTCTGTTGGTTCTGCTAAAATATCAATTATCACTGGTGCTAATATGGTTTGATCATAATAAAAAGCACCAATATCGGCTATTGTACCATCGGGGTCATAATAAGCTGGATCAGGATTGCCAGCATCTATGCAAGGTGAACCTTCAGTTATATGAAAATCAAGATTGCCCGGATCAATAAATAATGGATCCATAAATAAATTCAAATAGGGATCGCAAGGGTCGCCATTTAAATTAACAGTAACAATTAGAATTATTCTGCCAAAACGAATTGTAAGATAAAGTTGAAGGCTCTGATTCAAAAAACAGCCCCGTAATATTCTCATTAAAAACGTTGTTAATAATTGAAGGAGTAGCATCAATATAGCAGGTCACCCCTTCCTCATTCAAACAGATTGTATTGTTTATCAGCTCACATGAAGAGCCCCAAAGCCTTATTCCGATCGTGTTGTAATAAAGTTGATTCATGATTATATACGGTGTCGAATGATCAACAAAAATTCCTCGCCATGAATACGTAATTGTGTTAGATATAATGGTTGGCATGCTTGAAGACCTAATCCAGATACTATAATCTTCGGAGTAACCTATCAAATTGTTGCTTATTAAAGGAGAACTATTATTTACCTGAATGCCTACATTAAAATTATTTACAATTGTATTATGGTCGATAATAGGTGATGAGCCCTGGGTACAATTAATTCCACTATGATCCCATTCGGTAGAGCCATTATATATAATATCGTTATAGCTAATGTTTGGTGCTGATGTACTACAATATATCCCATTATTACTATTCCTACAAATCCTGTTGTGACTTATCATACTTGCCGAATTCTCAAACGAAATACCCGTCACTGCAAATTCAATTACAGAATAACAAATTACATTATCTACAGAACTAGAATTAATAAAATGAATGCCATCCCAGCTCCCAGGCTCTGGGACTGCAAGTCCTGAAGTAAAGTATATTGAGTCGTTAACAGTACCTTCTGCCGCTAATTTACCATTTATAATAAATGAATAATAATCCATAAATTTTACCGTAACACCGGGTTCAATAACCAGTGTTTCTCCACTGGATACCGAAATATTACCAATTACCTGGTATAAGTTACCGGATGACCATACCCCGCTTTGTGGGCCAGATACTTCCACGACTATCCCAGGGGAAAGTGTTACATCGTCAAGGGTGGTGTTTACAAAAATACCTAGCTCACCCGGAATTGTATAGGGTTGATAGCCATCATGTGAATAATGCACTGTATAAATACCTTCGGCAAGCCCTGCAAAATACGATCCGTCAGCATTTGTATAGGTGCTATCAGTCTGGGCTGAAGGGGTTACCGCAGTAAAAAGCACTTT
>NIVA01000066.1 GCA_002254335.1 Bacteroidetes bacterium 4572_114
TTCCCATATTTTTGGTCAGGTATCGCCCTGCTCAAAAAGGAAAAGGTAGAAGGTAACGGCAGCCTAACCACCAAAATCATAGTCGCCCTATCTTCCATTTTCATTATGTCAGCTTTTGTATCGGCAAACCTGGATGAACTTTGGTTTGTAATTGTTTTGGTTATTGTGGTAATTGCTGTTTACAGCCTGAAGTTGACGCCGGGGAAGAAGCAATCATAACTTATTTAGCTGTTGATACAATGAAACTTGTCATTTGCTTTACGGGCGTTATTGATTGTCATTTGCCCTACGGGCGTCATTTGCTTCGCGTCATTTGAAATCATGTAATTTTAGTAACTATCTTCAATAATGATAAATGACTTTCAATGACCATCAACGACCACTGAATGACTATCAAATGACCATCAATGACCACAAAATGACAATCAAATAACCAAAGCATAACATTCACCTAACTAAATATTTACATTCAACAAAATAAATTAATATGAAAATTACAAAACATCATTGGCCTGTTTTAATAGTGTCGGGCGAATTTGATTTCAATACCGATGATGGGCTAAGGCTCACAGAATTAATTGAAGAGCTGGAAGGCGAACAGGAATTGAGCATTGTCCAATCATTAACCTATGAAGATGCTGCCGAGATTGTCCGTTCACGGGCAGATATAGGGGCGGTAGTTGTTGACTGGAACCTTCCGGAAGAAGATGACAGCGAAGGACTAACTGCAATTGATTTGATCAGGACAATAAATGAGCGTAATGCACGAGTGCCAATACTATTGCTTGCCGACCGGTTAGATACCGAAGATATACCTGTTGAGGTACTTCAAAAAATTGATGGCTATCTGTGGAAAACTGCCGATACAATCGAATTTTTGGCCGGCCGTATAGAAATGCACCTCGAAAAGTACATCAAAACCGTGGCCCCCGATTTCTTTGGGATGCTTGTAAAATATGCCCAGGAATATAAATACGCATGGCATACGCCAGGGCACATGGGGGGTGAAGGTTTTTTAAGAAGCCCTGCCGGAGTGGCTTTCCACAAGTTCTTTGGTGAGAACACCCTGCGCTCCGACCTCTCCATATCTGTTCCCGAATTGGGGTCACTGTTAGATCATAGTGGCGTAGTGGGCGATGCCGAGAAAAATTCTGCCCGCGTTTTTGGGGCCGATCATACTTACTACATCCTCAACGGCACATCCAATGTTAACCAGGTTATTTGGCGTAGTCAACTTGTACGCGATGACATTGCATTTGTTGACAGGAACTGCCACAAATCGTTAAATTATGCCATGGTGATTACAGATGCCATTCCAATTTATATGATCCCCAGACGGAACATGATGGGCATCATCGGGCCGGTACGCCTCTCTGAATTCTCCCCTGAATCCATCAGTAAGAAAATTCAGGAGTCAAGCCTTGTTCCCGAAGCCAGGAAAAACGAAACCGCTAAAATGTCGGCACTTACCAACTCAACTTATGATGGTGTTTGCTACAATGTTATCCAAATAAAAAAGCAACTTGAGCGCACTGTAGAAAACCTGCATTTCGATGAAGCATGGTACGCTTATGCCCGCTTTCACCCAATCTATAAAGACCATTTTGGTATGTCGGACGATGATTTGAACAAGGAGCACCCGCCTATTTTTTGTTCACAATCAACCCATAAATTGCTTACGGCACTTTCGCAGGCATCGATGCTGCATATCCGCAACGGGAGCAAGGTAAAAATTGAACCGGATATGTTCAATGAATCCTATATGATGCATGGCTCAACATCTCCGCAATATAGCATGATTGCCTCGCTTGATGTTGCAACAAAGATGATGGACGATGATGGTGAGATTATGATGGATGATACTATTATCGAGGCCATCCATTTCAGAAAGAAGATGATAACTATCCTTAATGATCTTCGGAAGGCAAATAAAGGTGATTGGTTTTTTGGGATGTGGCAGCCGCACGAGGTGGAAATTGATGGCGAGGCCAAAAAATTTGAAGATGTCCCGGCAGAGACCCTTGCCAAAACCCAAACGGCATGGATAATGAGCAAAGACAATCCCTGGCATGGCTTCCTCGATATTGAGGATGATTATGCAATGCTCGATCCCATAAAACTTACTATAACAACACCGGGTATTAATGATAAGGGCGAAATGGCCAACGAAGGGATCCCCGCATCATTGGTGTCAAATTACCTGATTGACAAAGGGATTGTTTGCGAAAAGACTGATTATTACTCCTTCCTTATGCTAAATTCATTGGGGACAACCCGTGGAAAACAGGGGACGCTGCTTGCCGAACTATTTAAGTTTAAAGAACTTTACGACCGTAATGCACCGCTTTCAGAGGTATTCCCCGCAATGGTTGCTGCCAGCCCTGAACAATACGGAAAAGTTGGCTTGAAAGATCACGCCAATGATGTCCATAATTATTACAAAGAGCAAAAAATCCTTGACAGTATGCAGGAAGGTTTCCAGGTTATCCCCGACCAGGCAATGAAACCCTCAGAGGCTTATCATGAAGTGGTTAGGAAAAACGTTGAATATGTTGATCTGGACGATATGATGGGCCGTACGCCTGCTGTTATGATGGTCCCTTATCCCCCGGGTATCCCGATTATGATGGGCGGCGAAATCATGAACGAAAAAGCCAGGCCTATATTTGACTACCTGAAACAACGCCAGGACTTTGAAAATGCATTCCCGGGCTACGAAAGTGATATACATGGGGTGGAACGCGATGAACGGGACGGGAAGAAGTATTTTAAAACTTTGTGCATTAAGAAGTAGCAGGTATGGGACATGTAAAAAAAGTCGGGTTTTTTGGGCTTGTTGCCATAGTACTTGGCTCAATGGTAGGGGGGGGCGTTTTTAACCTCCCCTCTAACATGGCTGACGGGGCTGCATTAGGCCCGGTTATAATTGCCTGGGCAATAACCGGTATCGGTATGTATTTTTTGGCCAATACCTTTAAAGGCCTAAGTGATTCCCGCCCTGACCTGAGTTCGGGGATATACAGTTATGCCGCCGAAGGTTTTGGGAAATATGTAGGTTTTAATTCGGCCTGGGGCTATTGGTTGAGCGCGGCCATTGGCAATGTTTCTTTTGCAGTATTGCTTATGCAGGCCCTTGGTTTTTTTTTTCCTGTTTTCCAAAGTGGCAACAACTGGCAGTCAATCCTTGGAGGGTCTGTTTTTATCTGGGGCATGAATATGCTTGTCCGGCGCGGTATTAAAGGGGCGTCTGTGCTCAATGCAGTATCCACTGTTGCCAAGCTTGTCCCATTGTTCCTGTTTATTGTCCTGCTGCTTTTTGCTTTTCACTGGGACAAACTTTCATTTGATTTCTGGGGCAGCCAAAACCCCGGGCTGGGCGGTTTTGTGAAACAACTTGAAAGTACGATGCTGGTAACGCTCTGGGCCTTTGTTGGTATTGAAGGCGCAGTTGTTATATCAGGCCGGGCAAAGAATAAAAGGGATGTTGGAAGGGCAACTGTTATCGGGTTCATTGGTGCAGTTTTGATTTATGCCACGATAAGTATTTTTTCATTTGGTATTATGAACCAGGCCGATTTGGCCAAACTGCCCAATCCTTCAGCAGCTTATGTAATGAAAGCAATTGTCGGGCACTGGGGGGCTGTAGTGTTGAATATCGGTGTAATAGTTTCCATTCTTGGTGCATGGATCGCCTGGACGATCATCACATCAGAAGTGCCCTCTTCGGCTTCTTTTCAAGGGGTTTTCCCAAAAATATTCAGTAAACATAATAAACATGAATCCCCGGTTTTTGCATTAACTATGACAAGCATAATTATGCAGCTTACACTGTTGTTTTCTGCTATGGAAAAAAATGCCTTTCTCGCCATCATCAGTATTTCGGGTTCAATGATTTTAATTCCGTATGCACTGAGCGCGATGTACCTTGTGAAACTTTCCTTTAAAAAGGGGGCATTAATTCCCAGGGGGAAGCTGGCGTTGCAGGCCACCGGCCTGGTAGCTTCCCTATATGCGTTCTGGCTTATTTACGCCGCCGGGCTTAAATATATCCTCCTTTCCAGCATACTTTATTCAATCGGTATTTTTGTGTACCGCAAGGCCTGGAAAGAAAAGAAAGGGCCTGGTAACCTCTTTAATATGAAAGAAAAAATTATTGCAATTGCCCTGCTGATCCTTACGGCGATTTCAATAATAGTGTTGTTGTCCGGTATCCATGTAGTAGGTGAGGCCGTGCACTGGTTTAAACTGCATGTTGAGCAGATTGATTAGGCTCTTAAAAAGACACTAATGCTAATATGTTAACGATGTTTTCAGACGCGGGTTTTCGCTGGTCGAACGGATTTTTAATCCGTTGTATCCGTGTAAACCTGCGTCAGTTTTTTCAAATTCCCAGTAGGGCTTTCATTTTCAAACGGACATAGTCCGTCCGTCTGGATTTGCACATCACCATCCCGTACGTACGGGATCAAATTAATTTAGATAGTTAATTGCATCAGATATTTTGGGTGCGACCCACCAACAAAAATATCATGAGGGTATTAAATCCGATATACGACACAGTTTTTAAGTATTTGATGGAGGACATTGAGATAGCAAAAGGTTTCATATCAACTATCATCGAGCAGGAAGTGGTGGAACTTCCCTGCACCACAGGAACAAACATCAACCAGGATACAAATAAAATATGCCCAATTAGAAATCCATCACCTGGATTATGTGGCACATATTAAAACCATAGATTCAGATGGCAACGAAGATTTTGAACAGGTAATGATAGAAGTTCAAAAATCGCCATTCGCCCCGGAAATTGGCCGCTTCAGAAAATATCTTGCCGAGAAATATAAAAACGTTAGTTTAATAAAAACGCGATCAGGTGAAGAAAAAAGATATTTGCCTTTAAAGACCATTTATTTAATAGATAAGACATTTAACGGGGATTTGCCATGTGTTTTAAAAAGGAACAGCCAGTATTTAGACGTTTTGAACAAAACAGAATATGCAGGCAAAAAGGATAAATTTGTAGAACTCCTGACCCATGAAGCATGGTTTATCCAATTGCAAAAACTCCCGAAAGAATTGAAAAGCACCATAACACGGTTGTTGAGTGTGTTTACCCCCTGGTACCGTGTAAAGGGGGACGAACGTTATATAAATTTCCCGGTGGAGGGCGATGATTTGGGAAAAATAAAAAACCGTGTATTAAGGCATGTATTAAGAAGGTTGCTCGGCGCCGTAGAAAATGATAAACTGAAACTTGCCATGGAAATTGAAATTGAGTATGAAGATTTTTATGAACAACAGATGGCAATTGCAGGAAAATATATAGAAATAGCTGAACAAGAAAGAAAAGAAAAGGAACAAGAGAGAAAAGAAAAGGAAGGGGCACATTTGAAAATACATGACAGTGCCACAGAGATGAAAAAATTTGGGATGGCAACAGAAATAATTATAAAAGCTACCGGGTTGTCAAAAGAAGAAATCGACAAATTGTAAAATTGAATAAGATATTTGAGTCCGGTCTAAAAAGCTGTCAGACAGTTATCTTCTATATTACACACAGAAGCTATAGTATTATATGTTTGACTTTTAATCTAAACTGTCTGACAGTTAAGCACCCAAATATTTGCTTTTTAGGTTAAACTCATATTTGAGTTTCGGTTTTTATAATCATCTACTCTATTGACTGGCACTAATTTCCCTGATAAATTCAAACAAATCATCTTCGGGGCCAAGTGCCAGTTTTTTCTTTAAGCGGTAACGGGCACTCTTAATACTGTTGGGCGAAAGGTTAAGTACCGAAGCGGTTTCCTTGATGTTTAAGTTTAGCTTGATCAATGCACAATGCCGCAGGTCGTGGGTGCTTAAATCGGGAGTGAGTTTTATCAGTTCATCAAAAAAATCTTTGTTTACCTGTTCGAAGTAGAGTTTAAACACATCCCAGTCCTTTTCTGTTTTCAGGCTTTGTTTAACCTGCATCTTCAACCGCCGCAGGTCGGGCCTTATCTCCTGTCGGGCATTTTTTGAAATTACATCTATGCCTCCGATTAATTCATAAAGCATTTTGTTCTTTTGCATGATATGAAGGGCGTGTGTGGTAAGTTGGCGTGTTTTGAAATCTATCTCCTGGTTCAACTCTTTTGTTTTAAGGTCTTTTGTTGCCAGTTCGCTGTTAATGAGTTGCTTTTCCTGCTCCAACAATTTCTTCTCCTGCTGATGAATGGTTTTGTCTTTTCGGCGTTTGGAAACTATCGAAAAAATCAACCATGCAGAAATAATCAGGATGAAGGCGATACCAGCAATCAGGATTTCTTTTATCAACCGCTGGTGGCCTTCGGTTTGGCGCAAAACTATTATTTCGTTTTCTTTTACTTTCGATTCGTATTGCGACTGAAGTTCCATAAACTTGTCCTGGCTCTCTTTATTAAAAATACTATCGTTCATAGTCTTGTATTTCCAATACCAATCGTATGCCTGCTGATAATTGCCTTGTGCCGCATAGTTTTTTGAAAGTAGTTCGTAACCGTTCCTTAAATCCTTCCTGTCATCAATTTGTTCGGAAAGGGCCATTGCTTTTTCCGAAAACCCTATCGACATTGGGAACTCTTTCATATTAAAATAGAGGTTGGAAATGGAAAGGTAACATTGTATAATCCCATGTTTGTCACCGTGCCTGAGCTTCAAACCAAGGGATTTGTTAAACAGTTCAAGTGCTTTTGAATAAAGCCCCATGTCGCCATAAACATCTCCTATATTTGTATAACACATTGCAATATCCTTTTCACTTTCTTCTGTTTCAAATATTTCGAGTGCCTTGTTGTAATATTCAAGAGCTTTGCCAAGATCCTTCCTTTCCCGGTAGATTATCCCGATATTATTTAACAGCAATGCCTCATCGTATGGAATGTTGAGTATCCTGATAGCACCGGCAGCTTTTTCCCAATATTCGATTGCTTTAGAAAAGTATTCCTGGTGATAATAGATAGTCCCGATATTTGCCAGGATGTTTGCAATCCCCTCAAGATAGGCCTGTGTGCCCGGGTGCTGTTCCGAAAGGCCGGTAAATATTTCCAGGGCATCCTGATAATAGGCCACCGATTGGGAATAGTCCCCCCGGATAGTGCTGATTATCCCTTTTCGGTTGTAACAAATAGCCGTTGATTTTTTAAAAAATTCACCCTCCTTGTCCTTTGATAATTGTAAGGCATCAACAAAAAAGTGATTTGCCCTTGCAGGGTTATTGTCCTGTACCATGCTGCCAAGCTCAATGTAAATGGACACTTTGGCCGAATCATTTTGAGCTTCACCCAAAGCCTTGAGCAATAACAAAGTGTCGCTGTTGGCAAGAGAAGTTGAGATAACTGATACAAGGGCAAGCGCAATCAGGGATAGCCTTAAAACAAGACTTTTCGCCACTAACATAAAATCCATATTTGTTTTTGTTTCCTACAAAAGTATTAAATATCTGCAACCAATTTTTTATCCTACTTTCCGAAAATTAAGAAATGGCTAAGAATCAGTATATTAATATCATGCAAATTAGCAAATGCATACCAAAAAGATACCTTGTAAATTGGATGTGCATACCTTTTAGGGACTATGAAAATTTGCAAAACCCCCTGGCCTGATAATACTTTAGCAAAATGAAAAACAGTACCGACCTACATTCAGTATTGATTTATGCCATAGATGAAAAGTTACATATCCACTCCGATCATGTAATACAAAACGGGACAATACAAGTTTACGATGGGGCAGGGAATAAAATCCTGCAAAAGCCGGTTGATGGCACCGAGTACTTTTCGGTCAATATGAACGTAATCCGCGGCATATACCTCGTAAGGTTGAATACCGAAACCCAATCCATTGAAAAAAAGACATTTATTGGAAAAAAAGACGGCGAGGGTTTAATGATACCGATTGGAACAATTCAACTAATTGGGACGATGGTTCTGTGCCCGACAATACAATTGATGTTGTTGTCCCGTCAGGATGTACGAATTATCCTTACATTTTGAAAATGTTGGTCGTAGGATCGGGCTATGTGGCCGGGGATATCTATCGGTGCAAATCACTCGAAATACAATCAGGGGCCAACATCATGTCGCAGGAAAGTTTGTGGGTAAATGGCACAATGACCGTGGCCGGCCTCTACCTGTACGATAATCAGTGGCTTTCGGGCACACACATTATTAATTCGGGCGGAAGTATGGCTATTACTTCCTCCGGATCGGTTTTTATCGGGCAATATTTAGGGATCCCTTCAATCCAAAAACAGGACTTAATTGTAAATTCCGGTGGAACGTTATCAAACGCCGGCTACTTTACAGTCAACGATTGCCTTATCGTCAATAGTGGGGCGACCTTTACCATGACAGGGAATTATGCCGCCATCATGGGATGGGAGGGCGATTATAACAGTACCTGTCCGGCATCTTTTTATGTTGCAAGCGGTGCGGCCGGTGGCGTGTCTGGTGGGGAGTTCTTTGTACAGGGCAAGGAAAAAACAGGTTACTATGCCGTGAACATCCTTGAGCCTACATTTGATTTTACAGGTACCAGCAAATTTACCTTTTTCGTTGAGCCTGATCAGGCGTCCCCTTATCCTGATTTTTCGGTGAACACCACATCCGGTGTTGAGTTTCGGGATGTGGAGGTTAACAACCAGGGCGCCCTTACAACTTTTTTTGGCACTATGAAAGTAAACAATGATTTTACAGTCGAGGTCCCATCGTCCATGACATTGGCATCAGGCGCCACGCTGAACATTGCAAACGATATGGTGCTTAAAACCAATATAATCCCTCAATATGCATATTATGCCACATTGATAGATTTAGGGCAGCTGACCGTTGGTGGCGATGCACAACTACAATGGTCGATACAGGGAAAACTATGGCACCTGGTCTCTTCGCCTGTAAATAATGAAACCTCATCTTTGTTCAACGGGATGTTCCTCCAGGAGTTTTCTGAAACAACAAACCAATGGACTGATATTACCTCGATAAACCAACCATTAAATGTTATGGAAGGCTATGCTGCCTGGTTTGATAACGATTGGTGGTCCGGGATTTATTTTACCGGTGATTTTAACACAGGGACGGTTGGCTCCAACAATAACCTCACTAAAAACAACCAGGGGTGGAACCTCGTGGGCAACCCATATCCATCGTCAATTGATTGGGAAGCAACGTCCGGCTGGACAAAAACAAACCTTAACACGGCAATATATCTGGAAAACAACGGAAACTGGGCAACCTATAATGGTGGGGTAGGGACCAATGGCGGGTCAAGGTATATTGCGCCCTGCCATGGTTTTTTTGTGCAGGCTAATGCACATCCGGCAACATTAATAATGACCAACGATGTGAGGGTGCACAACAAAGCAGCCTATTTTAAAAATGAATTGTCCGATTATTTACGGTTGCGGGTTGTTGCAATTAATGGTTACAATGACGGTCCTTCAGATGAATTGGTAATCCGTATCCATCCTGATGCAACAGAGGGTTTTGACGGTAAATTTGATGCCCATAAGTTGTTTGCGCCCAACCAGGAAATACCCCAGGTTTATTGTAGCGGCCACGACCTGGCAATTAATGCCCTGCCCGAAATAATGCCTGTTATGATAAATTTCAGGCCCAACCAAACCGGGGGTTATAAAATTCAGATTGATGATTGTGATGGTTTTGCCAATGTGTACCTGACAGATAATTTTACCGGTGCCCAATGCGATCTTATCCCAGGCCCCTATTTCTTTGATGCTGATATTTCTGACCCGGAAGATAGGTTTATTTTGGAGTTTAAGGCGGCGGGAATCATTTATCCCAACGGCCCTGGCCATAAAAACCCCATTAAAATATTGTCTCAGGGAAGCCAGGTTAATATTATCCTTACAGATGAAGCCCTGAGTTACGGTGGGGATGAAAATTTAACAGTAAGGGTTTGTGATATATTGGGCAGGGATGTTGCCATTGAGGCATTCCCACCACAAAAAAACAGTAGCATCACCATAAACAGTAAAGGGGTTTATATAATTACAGCAGAATATAAGCAGGATAAAATCACGGTCAAGACCCAAATTTTTTAACCCATAAAATAAAATAACGATGAAAAAGATTTTGACAATTATTGTGTTACAAACGACTTTCCTTTTCGCAGTTTCCCCATTGTATGCCCAATCGGACCCGCCCCACCCAAACTACGGGAACAATCCCGGGGGCGGTTCCACCCCGGTTGGCGGAGGTGCCCCCATTGGCGAAGGCTTGATATTATTAGTAGGATTGGGCGTTGCGTATGGTGGAAAGAAGATTTACAACTATAAGAAACGGAAACTTGTGGGATAGTAACTGTCAGACAGTTTAATCAAAAAGACACCGCATAGTGTTTTAACTTCAGTGTTTAGCTTTGAGGATAACTGTCTGACAGCTTTTTAAATTCAGGGGATGACTTCAAGGCACCCCCCGAATGCTTTATTTTACAACAAAAGTACCGGTACCTGCCATTTTATCGGTCAGGCCAATTGTATAGTGGTAAACGCCCGGTGAGAAGTTACCAATGGATATATTAACCTCGTTTGCCCCTTGCATATATCTTTTATCCTTCATCGAATAAACCATTTGCCCTTGTATATTGAAAATATTTACCGAAACATTTTCAGGTTGTCTCAGTTCAAAAGGGATGTTTATTTGTTGGCTTGCCGGGCTTGGATAGGCTGCCCCTAAAAAAGATAATGAAGCCTGGGGGCCATTGATGCCAGCGACATCAGTAAGGTTAAGGTTGTCAATAGTATAGGTTGTGCCTTCGTGGGCATCCGGGAATTTATTCCCCGACATTATTTCAATTTGTGCCGAAGTAGGGATTTCTTCGGAAGTATAATGAATTGGGATTGTGAATTTTGTAAAGCCGGCCTGTTCTTCTGAAATAATTATAGAACCTTCACCAATGGTATTATCATCTTTCCACATATGTAAAAAGACAAAGAGTGAGTCGTTTTCCACAGGGCTTCCTTTGAAATATCCGGTGAGGTAAAGAAACCTTTCGTTAACTTCAATGTTATCATAGTTCAATATCGCTGCTTCTATGCTTCCGCCAATACTTACTACTTTTAATTCGGCAGCATACTCACTTTCATAACCAGGTCCGGCCTTAAAAACATCTTGATGGTCACTGGTATTATGAACTGCCGTCCAGTGTTCTGGCACAACCCCGCCACTTGCATTTGTTGTCCAGGTTTCAAAATCACCATTTGGGATATTTTGTCCGGAAACCGACAAGCCTGCAAATAAGCTTAAGCTCAAAAGAATAATTGTAAATTTTCTCATAATTTTAATTTATTGATTAGTAAATATTAATTAATCTTTAAATACTTCCTCAAGTTCAACAACAACGTCTTCAAAAATATTGACCTTAACTTTCGAATTATCTGCATACATGCCAATTAGCCGGAATTCCCCTTTTGCATCAAGCAAAAAAACACTCACGGTTTTACTTTCGGGATAAACTATCCAGTACTCTTTTACACCATGATTTTCGTAAAGGTGATATTTATCTTCAACATCATGTTTTGCCGTTCCGGGTGAAATAATTTCAATAATAAAATCAGGGGCGCCAATACAACCTTTATCGTCCAGTTTTGTTAAATCACATATCACCGAAATATCCGGCTGGACAACAGTGTAAACCTGCTCATCCGAAGTTTCACCTGGGTTATTTGGAAAGCGGACATCGAAGGGGGCGAAATAGGCTTTACAAGTTTTATCGGAAAACTGATTCCAAAGCTGTGTAAATAACCTGGCTGCAACGTCCTGATGAATCCGCCGTGGGGCAGGGGACATCATTTTAATAAAACCACCGATGAGTTCCCTTCTTTTTTCATCCATCCAGGTGAGGTAATCAGCAAATGTGTAACGTTTGTTTAGGTCAAGTTGAAGTGTATCCATGGTAAAGTTTTTTACAAAAATAAAAAAAACTTTTCAAGATATGGGTTTACACCGAAATACTGGCTAAATATTATTTAGCCTTTGCCCATAAAAAAAAGGAACACCT
>NIVA01000067.1 GCA_002254335.1 Bacteroidetes bacterium 4572_114
CATTTACACGGTAATAAACGATGGCCGAATCGCTGTAAACGGGCTGGCCGCTTAAATTCTTTATTGTAGCCTCAACCGGATATTCAGTTTGTACGGGTTGCTCGCCAACCAAAGCCACATGGTGGATGTGCAACATACCAACATCAGCAATACCTTTTGTACGGCAATGTAGGGCATCAGTAGATTCCCAACTTCCGGTAAACCCAACCACTTCGTAACCAGGCATGGCTTCCTGGTAAGCGGCCAGCGGCAATGTAGGGCATCAGTAGATTCCCAACTTCCGGTAAACCCAACCACTTCGTAACCAGGCATGGCTTCCTGGTAAGCGGCCAGGGCTTCATCGTCCCATTGAGAATTCATAATTGGGACAATCACTTTTTTGTTCAGGATAAGTGAGTTGGTGTAGGGCTGGTCGTTGGGGGTATAAACCCTGTAAACCTCGAAGGGTGTGCCATACGAAGAAATTTGTTCGGCATAATATGCAGCAGTCTCCTCAATTTCATCGTATTGGGCATGGCTGGCAGGAACTGAACGTATCATCACTTTATCAACATCCAGGAATTTTCCCCAGCAGTCGATGTGGTCGATGTAGGTATTGTTGGGGTCGGGGAGCACGTGGTACTCTTCTATTCCCAGGTAGTCTTCAAAAATCTGGTCAATCTCAGCGTGGGTATAACCATTATTTTCTAACCAAATCAAGTCAGTTGACGAAGCGATCCCCATACCGTTGCACATGTAGTTTCCCCCTGCAGTTTCAATATCCATCACAAAAAGATTTATGCCCAGTTCCTGTGCAACCTTTGCGGGGATGGCATTGTCGGCGGGCCTGGGGCGGTTGTACTCAAAATCGACTATGCCAATTTCATCATTTCCGTCCAAAACATACCAGGGGCCATAATCGCGGGTCCAGTACGAATTGGATGGCGCAATGATAAAATCGCAATTGGCAATCGCAATTGGCGAGGTTAACACCCTGGTTTTGGTATTGATTGGTAACATAAGTTTGTTCGCTTGTACTGGCAACAATTGTTGTAACGTTGCAATCCAGCGACATTTCGGCAATAACCTGATAGGAAATCCCGAAACTGTACCTGATCAGCACCGACTGCATCCGGTCAAATTCAGCGATGTTGGTAACAGGGCCGGGGGGAGGGTCGGTAGCAACCGTTTGCCTGGGATAGGTTTCCATTAACTTAGCTTCCTCGGGGGTAAGCCAATGTTTTAACGTGACCGGTTTATCAGATTTTTTTTCAGTGGTTTGGGCCGTCAATAAAGGGCCGGTGAGCATCAGGGTGAAAATAAACAAACAAATCCTGGTAAAGTTAAAGTTATTCATGAGTTGAGTGGTTTGATAAACAATAAGTTAATTTAGCGGGGGCAAAAGTAGTATAATAAAACCACATTTTTCAAACTCAAACCCAGCACATCAAAATAATATTTTACCTATATCATCTGTTTTCAAACTAAGAATGAGTTTAGTCTAAAAAGCAAATATTTGGGTGAATAGCTGTCAGACAGTTTAGATTAAAAGTCAGACATATAATACTTTAGGTTCTGTGTGAAATATAGAAAATAGCTGTCTGACAGCTTTTTATACCGGACTCATTATTTTTTTGACAAAAATGGCTATTTTTGACAAAATAAATTTAAAATGATTTTTAAACTTCTTGACAAGGTTGTATTTGGACTTAATGACAAGGGAATAAAATATATGCTTTCAGGTAGTGTTGCTTTAAATGCATATACAGTTCCAAGAATGACGCTGGACATTGATTTTATTGTTCGGAAAAGTTCAGAGTTCAGGGAGTTGGAGTTTGCAAGAAGGCGAAAAATGAAAATCGGAAATATAGAAACCTGGATCGTTTCCCCTGAGGATTTAATAATTTCAAAGATCGAATGGATTCAACTGTATCAAAGCCCTAAACAAATTGAGGATATTAAAAAACTATTAGAATACACACCTCTAAATGTAGCCTATGTTAATGAATGGTGTAAAAAACTGAGGTTAAAAACATTTGAATTATTATAGTAATGCTCGACACCCCCAAAAATATTCAAAAAAAGCAGTTTGAAATATTGATGTCAAAATCAATGGAAGAGCGGTTAATTATAGGATTGGAAACTATTGACTTTGCCATGACAATTGCTGAAAGCAGTATAAAACAAGAGCATCCCGGAATATCAGAAACCGACCTAAAAATCGCTTTATTAAAAAGATTTTATTCAAACCAGTTTACAACGGAAACGCTCAATAAAATCATAGCATCCACTATTATATACTACAATTCTAAATAGTGCCTGTCTTTAAGATCTGTCATCTGTTTTCAAACTAAGAATGAAATCCAAAACTCAAAATTCAAAATTCAACACTCAAAACCCGAAATTCAACACTCCAAAAAAAATCAAAACTTGCGACAAATAGTAAGCTATCAGCTTTATCTGTGGAAAATTTTGTCCCGAAAGCTTTCGGGATTAGATATTGGCCCCGAACCCCGATAGCTATCGCGATCGGGATTGGATTTGCGTCAATATTTTATTTTCGAGGTAGTGCTTTTTGGCATGGGCCACTTTTTTCCTGCTGCCTATCATGCCGAGGTACCGATGGGGTTTCTTTGCACAAATAGCGGTTAAATCCTGATCAAACTCATGCTTTGGCGTTGTCACCACGAAATAGGTATTTTCATCCGAAGTAAAATCTTTAATGGCAGTTAGGTAATCGTTCATAATAATTTCAAACCCCTGGTCGGCAAACCTGTTTAAAAACTCTTCCCTCGGATCGATCAATGTAACTGCAAACCCCAGTTTTTGGGCAAATTCGGCAACAACCGTCCCAATATGCCCAACACCAAGTATTACAAGTTTTTGGGAAGGGTTGATCGGCTCGAGGTAAACATCCACCGATCCACCGCACTGCATCTCGGCATCTTCCTCAAGGTTGATCGACACAAATTTTGGGTTTGCCTGTCCACACACTTTTAGTGCCAGTGCAATAATTTTACGTTCCACAGTGCCCCCGCCAACGGTACCAAAAGTTTTTCCTTCACAGGTTACGAGCATTTTCGACCCTGCCTTGCGCGGGGTAGATCCTTTAGTTGCAACAAGGATGCAAAGTGTTGCACTTTTGCCCGTTCGTTTAATTTCTTCTATTTTTGCATAAATATCAGCCATAATCGAAAGGTTTATTTTGAATTTTAAGACCAACAAAATTAAAGATATTAGGGAACATTGCTTCGTTGAACTAAAAAAAATGTTTCCCCAAAACGAAGCATCCAGTTTGCTTGATGTGATTTTCGGGGAATATCTTGCAATGACGAGGGCCGGCCGGCACCTAAACCCGGGTTACCGCCTTTCATTGCCAGAAATGTTAAAAGTACAATTTGCGGTAGAGGAGCTAAAAAAGAATAAACCTATCCAATACATTTTTAACCAGGCCGATTTTTATGGCCTCCGGTTTTATGTTGACAAGCGTGTGCTGATACCACGGCCCGAAACCGAGGAGCTGGTTGAGTGGATAATAAATGACAACGGGCAGCTAAAGGCCGGTTTAAAAATACTTGACATTGGCACTGGTAGCGGTTGTATTGCTGTTTCGCTAAAAAAAAACATACCTACAAGCCAGGTTTGGGCAATGGATATTTCGGCTGGGGCAATTGATGTTGCCAAACAAAATGCTGCAAAAAATGAGGTAGAACTAACTTTCCTCCAACAGGATATGCTCCAGGTTGACAACATTTCAGGTGCACCACAATTTGATATTATTGTAAGCAACCCGCCTTATGTAAGGGAATCTGAAAAAGCTGAGATGTCGGAAAATGTTTTAAAGTTTGAACCGGCGGCGGCATTATTTGTAGAGGATACAGATGCACTGGTTTATTATAGGCAAATAGCAAAAATCGCAATGAAATCGCTGTCACCCCTTCGTCAGCCTCCGCCCGCCAACAAAAAAATCAGCCGGCATTTCAATAAGCTACCACTCCAATCCCTGCCGCACCATTCCATGCTCAAACAATTTCCTGCAACTACACCAAAGATGTATCAAATTTTAAGTAAGAACTTTTCTACCGTAAACGGTTTGCAGAACGGACAAGATTTTCATCTTTCTTAATGAAAATATTGGCCAGGAAAAGCAGGATGATGGAGATGAGGGGAAAAATGCCCCCTAAGCCATACCGGGCCGTAACACCAAGAGATTCTTCTAACATTGTTGACAGGTAAAATATCCCACCAACCAACATTACATTAAGAAAAACATTAATATAATTAAGCCTGATTTGGAGCAATCTTTTTTTGAACTTAAAAATTGCAACAAGTGCAATTAAAACTATGATAGACTGTAAAATGGCCAACCCCAAAGGATATAGCCAATTAATTTGTCCCCCGCCCGAAGCCATCTCATTAAAAGGATCGGGGGCAAAATCCCTCACCGAACAAAGAAAAAACTTAAAAAATGCATCCTCTGAATAATAGGTCGCTATCGGAAATAGAAATACAATAATCCCTGCGATAACCACCAGGAATAAAAATACTGATTGAATCCGTTGTATCATTTTAAATTGGGTTTGTTAAATTTTGGGCGCAAATATATAATCATTTCATGAAAGAAAATGTAATCCAGACCTGATAAAATATTTCAAAGATAAGGTACTACTGCGAATTTAGTGTATAATTATCAAATGCTAAAATGCTAAAATGCTAAAATGCATAAATGAAAATATTACTTTTAATTTGATCCCAATAGCTATCGGGACGGCATCGCTTATGTCATTTATTATCAAAAACATAATCGTTATCGAATATTTAAGCATTTACTCATTATCGCATTTAAGCATTATAACTAAACCTGTTTTAATACTAAAAAATACTTATTTTCCAGTAAAATAGTAATAGAACCAAAATAATTAGTTACATTTGCAGCGTCAATTCATTACACCTTTATTTCATTTCACACATCCTAATCTATTTTCTAAACTAATCTTATTGACAATAATCTAAATTTTCACATTTCAACATCAAAAACAGGAACGGCCCGGGCTTCTATTAAATCTTGGTAAACATCTGGTTCCGAAAACAATATCGCATCACAATTCTTGTATGCGGTTCAAAATATGTTAATACACTAAATTCTTATAAATGTACGATATCATTGAGCTGAATGGAAAACTGCTGGCCGAACTCAAGGAGATAGCCAAAAAGTTGAACATTAAAAAGACAAACAACCTAAAAAAACAGGATTTGATTTACAAAATCCTAGACTACCAAGCCTTAAACCCAACTCAAAAAGTAGTTGGCGAGGAAAAGGAGAAAGAAAAAGATACAGCTAAACCAAGAAGTAAAAGAAAACGCTTAGGCTCTGAGACAGGAAAGGAAAGAGTGGCTTCGAGCATTGGCCGGGAAATTAAAGTAAAAGGGCCGGTCAAAGAACCAATAAAAGATAAAAAACCACTTTTCCCCGAAAGAAGGGCAACCCCCGAAAGAAAAGAGGTGGAAGCCAAACTTGATTTTGGTGGCATAAAGCCAATGCCTGAGCCACCTGCCCCTAAAGATAAGCCATTAACGAAGGTATCGAAAAAGGAGACCGATAAACCGGTGGACGAACCTGTTAAAAAAGAACCTGTTGTTCAGAAAACCCAGGAAAAACAAACCCAAGAAGACAGGCCCGACCGCGATCAGCAATCCCGACAACGCCAACAGCCACGGCGCAAGGACACCTACGCATTCGAATCTGAAGGGATTGTTTCCAGCGAAGGGGTATTGGAGATAATGCCTGATGGATATGGGTTTCTCAGGTCTTCTGATTTTAACTACCTCAATTCGCCGGACGATATTTATGTTTCCCAATCGCAGATTAAGCTTTTTGGGCTTAAAACCGGCGATACCGTGCTGGGCAGCATCAGGCCACCAAAAGATGGCGAGAAATATTTCCCACTTATCAAAGTTGAAGAGATCAACGGAAGGGGGCCCGATGAGATCCGCGACAGGATACCATTTGATTATTTAAAGCCACTGTTCCCCGAAAAGAAATTCAGGCTTACCGGCCACCCCGGCGACACGGTCTCTACACGCGTGATCGATATGTTTACGCCCATTGGCAAGGGACAGCGTGGCCTGATCGTGGCCCAGCCCAAAACCGGTAAAACAGTGCTGTTAAAAGAAATTGCCAATGCAATTGCCCACAATCACCCGGAAGTTTACATGATGGTGTTACTGATTGATGAACGCCCCGAAGAAGTTACCGACATGGAACGTAGTGTCAGGGCCGAGGTAATTGCCTCTACTTTTGACGAACCCGCCGAACGCCATGTGAAAATTGCAAACATCGTACTTGAAAAAGCCAAGAGGATGACCGAGTGTGGCCATGATGTGGTCATCCTGCTCGATTCCATAACAAGGCTTGCACGTGCCTACAATACTGTTTCACCCGCATCAGGAAAAGTACTGTCGGGTGGCGTTGAAGCCAATGCATTGCATAAACCGAAAAGGTTCTTCGGTGCAGCGCGGCAGCTCGAAGGTGGCGGGTCGCTCACCATAATAGCAACAGCTTTGATAGACACAGGCTCAAAAATGGACGAAGTTATCTTCGAGGAATTTAAAGGGACCGGGAACATGGAGCTGCAATTAGAAAGGAAACTTTCTAATAAACGTATTTACCCTGCAATAGATATTGTTTCATCCAGTACACGCCGCGACGACTTGTTGCTTGAAAAAGAGATGTTGCAACGTATCTGGATATTGAGAAAACACCTGGCCGATATGAACCCTGTGGAAGCTATGGAATTCCTTAAAGATAAAATGCGTTTCACGGCAACCAACGAAGAGTTCCTGATATCGATGAACAGGTAGTGGCGCAACACATTACCTCACAATAAAAAAAAACCCGGGTCAATTAATTCCCGGGTTTTTTTTATTTCATGAAACTGCAAGGCATCCCATCACTGGGGCTAAATGGACAAATCCACCAACCCAGAAAATTGCAGATGCCCTTGCAAAATGGTGTGAAAATGAATTAGGCAAGATACCATGCAACATAAAAAGAAAGTACACCCCAAGGAAAAGCCAAAATTGCACCCACGGAACAAGCATCTCGGGCGGTATGATTTTAAACAACTTATTGATAGTTGCCCGGGATTGGCCCAATTTGTTGAGATGAACATATATAACGATCTATCAATTGATTTCTCCGATCCCGAAGCTGTTAAGATGCTGAACAAAGCCCTTTTGAAACGTTATTACAATATCATCAACTGGGACATCCCCGATAATTATTTATGCCCGCCCATTCCGGGCAGGGCCGATTACATACATCATATTGCAGATTTATTGGGCAGCAAAAACAACAATAAAATCCCGACAGGCAAAAAAATAAAGTGCCTGGATATTGGCACAGGTGCAAATTGTGTGTATCCAATTATTGGGAACAAAGAGTACGGTTGGTCATTTATTGGTACTGATATCGATCCTGTTTCCATAAAATCTGCAAATAAAATAATTGAATCGAACCCCACATTAAAAGGAAATATTGAATTAAGGTTACAACAAAACCCAAAGGATATTTTTTATGGGATAATTAATAAAGGTGAACTCATTGATATATCTGTTTGTAACCCTCCATTTCATGCTTCTTTGGCAGAGGCCCAATCGGGGACACTGCGTAAACTGAACAACTTAGGCCAGAAAAAAACCACCAAACCAATACAAAATTTTGGGGGCAAAAATGGTGAATTATGGTGCCAGGGAGGTGAAAAAAGATTCGTACAGGACATGATCGGCCAAAGTAAGCAATTCCATTTTTCCTGTTTTTGGTTTTCCTCTTTGGTATCAAAACAGTCCAATCTTAAAAGTATTTACGGGGTGTTGCAAAAAGTGGGGGCCATTGAGGTAAAAACCATCCAAATGGGCCAGGGAAATAAAAAAAGCCGTATTGTTGCATGGACATTTTTAACCCGAAAGCAACAAAAAACATGGATGGACACGAGATGGGATGTGCAGTAATAGTTCTATGTGTATAGCCCAAAAAACAAACTTTTGGAGGAATAGCTGTCAGACAGTTTAGTTTAAAAGTCAGGCATTTAATACTTTAGGTTCAGTATGTAATTTAGGATACAACTGTCTGACAGCTTTTTAGGCCGGAATCATGTTTTCTTTTTAAAACCAAACCATCAAAATGAATAAAAAAGAGAAATTTAGCGAAAAAAATATTTTGGTAATATCAGTTATTGCCAATTTTCTGTTGGCTGGTATTGCTCTGTATTACGGTATCAAGACTGGATCAGAGGCAATTATGCTTGACGGTTACTATTCGTTTGCAGGTTTCATATTGGCGTTAATTTCTTTGTGGGTCGTTAAAATTGTATTGAAACCCGAAAGCATCACATTTAATTTTGGCTACTCCGTCATCGAGCCACTCTTCAATTTGGTAAAAGGGTTATTGATCCTGGCCGTTGTTTTAAGCTCATCAATAATTGCCATAAAGCTACTGTTGACCGGGGGGAACACACCCTCATTTGGCGAGTCGATTATTTATTTTTTCATCTCCACCGTTACATGTTTGGCCCTTACTATCTTGTTCTACCACAAAAATAAAAATGCCCCGTCACCCATTATTCACGTAGAATACAAAAACTGGCTTATCGACACCGTGATAAGTGCTTCTATTGGGGTGGCGTTTCTAACGTCCTACTTTTTGCAAACCACAAGTTTAGCTTCACTGATAAAATATACCGACCCGGTGGTGACCCTCCTGATTATTGTATTAATCATTAAACTACCTTTGACCACAATAAAAACAGGCGTAAAAGAGATATTGCTCTCGGCCCCTGATAAAGATGTGGTAGCGAAAATTGATAAGGTAATTAAAGATGTGATCTCCAAATATGATTATAAAGGCTACAATTTTAAAACATCAAAAACCGGAAGGGAAATTTACTTATTGATCCACATCCAGGTTGTAAACAAGGATGATGAACTGTACATGCTTAAAGCCCAGGACAAAGTTAGGGGGCAAATAAAACTTGAATTGAACAAGCAGTTCGATCATGTTAAACTCGACATCGCCTTTTCCGAAAATAAGGTTTCTTATGAGTTTTAGGCATAAAACATTACACTTAAAACAGTAAATTTGCAAACCTTTACAATTAACCGATGGAACAGTACTTTTAAATGAAATGCGTTGAAATAACTAACGCCTCATATACAAAGCGTTATTGCAATAACTAAGTAAAATTTATTTGAAATATGACAAAAACACATTCATTTCATATCCCAATAATGGGTACCGGTTTTACCCTCGACACTCCATTAAAGGTTTCTCAATACGGTATTGATTCTGTAGTTTCCTTAGTTGATGACATTATTATGGAAAAACTAAGAAAGATATACTGCGAAAAATTTGGTGTCCCTTATAATGAAATCCCTGAAAAAGCAGAAGATTCCAGGGCAAAAAGGATTACATCATATCTGAATTTAATAAACAACCTGGCGAAAAATAAATTTGAAGAATTAAAAAATTCCCTTAACGAGACAGGTAATGAGATAAAAGATTACTTCAATATGTTGCCTGATAATTCCACCATTAAACAGGAATTTAAGAGCCTGTCGGAAAAATATTTTAATATACACGAAATTGGCAACTGGGTAAAAGAGAATATATCAATGGGCAGCCTTGATGTAAATATCATGACCAAAGTTGATAAGGACAACTACACAAAAGAGGGGAAACTGCCTCAGCATTACAGTGATGCACATGCTTCGCTACGGGGATTTGCAAATAGCGACCTAAGTTCTTCCATCATACTTTCGGCAGGGATGAACACCAGGCTGTATAGCTACATCGAACAATTTGAAGATTTTTACCCCGATGAAACCGGGGAAATAAAAAAGAAGATTGTTTTAAAAGTCAGTGATTACAGGTCGGCTATGATACAGGGAAAATTTCTGGCAAAAAAAGGACTTTGGGTTTCAGAATACAGAATTGAATCGGGGCTTAATTGCGGGGGGCATGCTTTTGCTACCGACGGGTTTCTTATGGGGCCGATATTGGCCGAATTCAGGGACCACCGTAAAGAACTGGCCCAATCGATACATGAAGTTCTGGCACGGGCACTTTCCGGTAAAAACCGTCCCGTACCTAAAACTGTGTTGCCATTAAAAATCACTGCCCAGGGCGGTGTTGGCACAGCAGAAGAACATCAATTCCTGATCGATCATTATCAGGTTGATTCGGTAGGATGGGGAACACCTTTTCTGTTGGTGCCAGAAGTAACCAATGTTGACAACCACACCAGAAATCAACTGATGGAAGCTAAAGAAGATGATTTATATTTAAGTAATATTTCGCCCCTCGGTGTCCCATTCAATAATCTTAAAAACAGCACAAGGGACATTGAAAAATTATCATTGGTTGAGAAAGGAAAACCAGGTAGTTTTTGCCCGAAAAAATATCTTGTCTCAAACACCGAGTTTACCGAAAAACCTATTTGCACGGCCTCAAGCCGGTATCAACGTTTAAAAATTAATGAGCTGCAAAATGAAGGTTTGCCCCCTGCTGAATACAAAAACAGGTACAATAAAATAGTTGACAAATCATGCCTTTGCATGGGCCTTGGCACTTCTGTTTTACTAGTAAATGATGTTGATACCAAGAATCACGGCGATGGCGTTTCCATTTGCCCCGGCCCAAACCTGGCGTATTTCTCAAAAATAATGAGCCTAAAAGATATCACAAATCATATTTACGGAAGATCGAATATGATAACAAGGACAGATCGCCCGAATATGTTTATAAAGGAATTAAAGATTTATATTGATTTCCTGAAAAATAAAATAGAGGAAGCCAGGGATTCACTTACAAAGAAACAGGAGAAATATCTGCTGACTTATGCAAATAACCTTAAAGAAGGGGTTAACTACTACTACAGTTTATTTAATGATTTTAAGAATATATTTGAAGATACGAAATCAAAAATATTAAGCGACCTGGACGCTAACAAAAAGACTTTGAACCTTCTGAATTTAGAAATAGAAAACCTGTTTGCACCACAATAAACTGATGGCGGCGGTTCAGTTGGCCGAAGGCATGGCTCACACTCATTAAATACTGAAAACCAACACCCCACCACTTATTCAAACCCATAGGGTGTGAATTGAAAATACTTATTACTTTTGTTTTAGCAGAATTTTTATGATGTGTAAATCAAAAAAACAGATTCCAAAACTACTCTTTTCAGGTGAAGCCATCCTAAAAGCTATGCCCGAGTTCGCTTATGTGTTTAATAAGCAGGATGAATTGTTGATGTGGAGCGAAAACTTAGAAGCGGTTTTGGGATATTCGGCAGATGAATTGTACAAAAAAAATGTGTATGATTTCATGGAGGAAAGCACAAGGGATATCAATATTGAAGCCATCGGCAAGGTGTTTAGCGATAAAGAGGAACAATCACTGGAGCAAAATATACTCACAAAATCAGGAGAAAGAATCCCTGTAATTGATACGGCCAATTATGCATTGATAAATGGTGAAGAGTATATGGTAGGGATGGCCATTGATATCAGCAATTACCTGCGTAAAGAGATTGAAAGCAGGCACGGCTTCGAGGAAATTATCGGAAAATGCGAATCCCTGATGCATTCACTTTACCGTGTTGAACAAGTTGCGGAAACGGATACAACAGTTCTGTTGGAAGGGGAAACCGGCACAGGGAAAGAACTTTTTGCCAGGGCTATTCACAAGCTGAGCAAAAGAAAAAACAAAACCTATGTAAAAGTGAATTGTGCTTCTTTGCCTGCCACCTTGATTGAAAGTGAGTTGTTCGGCCACGAGAAAGGTGCGTTTACAGGGGCCATACATAAACAGATCGGGAGATTTGAGCTGGCCGATGGAGGAACAATATTTCTTGATGAAATAGCGGAGTTGCCTATTGAACTTCAATCAAAACTTTTGCGTGTAATTCAGGAAGGTGAGTTTGAGAGGCTGGGCAGTTCAAAAACCATAAAAGTTAATATCAGGATTATTGCTGCTACCAACCAAAACCTGGAAGAGCAGATAAGCAAGAACCTTTTCCGTAAAGATTTATATTATCGCCTTAATGTTTATCCAATATCAATTTCTCCCCTTCGCGACCGGATTGCGGATATCCCTTTGCTGGCACAGCATTTTGTCGAAATATTTAATCGAACGATGGGGAAGGGTATCAAACGTATTTCTAAAAAAACCGTTCAGCAGTTACAGAAATATTCCTGGCCGGGAAATATCCGCGAACTGGAGAATATCATCGAAAGGGCCGTTATTATTTCAAACGGTTCTTCATTGTCGGTTGAACCCATTCTTAAACCTGGTTTTGAAGACGATGAAAAATTGTTGCCACTTGCAGAATACGAACGGAAATATATCATCAAAATCCTTGAAAAAACATACTGGCGGGTTGATGGCCCTGAAGGTGCCGCCCGGATATTGGATATGCACCCCGAGACTTTGCGCTCCCGAATGCGGAAGTTAGAAATTAAACGCCCCTCCTTTTAGGATAAAATACTTACTTTTGTTAATACTTAATTTCACGCAAAGCTATAAAAGAAAATCGCCAAACATCGCAAAGAAAATAATATGACAAAAAACCAAATTAGCACTATTGATAAATTTCAATAGCACAATCTTAAAAGGAAATATACCCTGAATTATAAATAATCTATAATAATCTTTGTGGCATCTTTGCGTATTATCTTTCCGTCCTTTGCGTGAAAAAAAGAATCCTGCACATCAAAATGACATGTACCCATTTTTTGCACATCAAATAAGTTGCATAACAAATCTACTACCATTAATATTAACGTAAATCATTATATTTAACGTTTCCTTTCTTGTCTTACAACTTTCGGGCTAACTGAACCTCTTTGTAAGATTCATGTTTCTAACATCTTACGTAAAATATTTTTGTATGGCACAGGGTTTGCCTAAAGAAATGCAACTACGAATTAAAACTTTCATCGAAAACTACTTTCATCAACACTTTATTTCAATAATGATCAAACTGGAAATTAATATCCTCCCGATATGCCAAAAGAAAAAGGAGTTTTCTCAATCCCTCGAATTGATTAAACGTGATTTACAAAAACAATCCTTCTCATTACATGTTGT
>NIVA01000068.1 GCA_002254335.1 Bacteroidetes bacterium 4572_114
AATCCCCGGAAAAAAGCTTTCGATGTCGGGGAGATTAGCCTTGAGCCTACTGCTGAAAACCTGGAAGCTGTTGAGATTACTGCCGAGAGACAGTATTTTGAATACAAGATTGACAAAAAGGTGATCAATGTCGAAAAAGACATTATGGCGCAGGGGGGCACTGCTGTTAATGCCCTCGAAAACATACCTTCGGTAGATGTGGATATCGACGGCAATGTTAGCATGCGCGGAAGTTCCAGCTTTACCGTTTTAATTGATGGCCGGCCAAGTATTTTAGAGGGCACGGATGCATTACAACAAATTCCGGTGAGCAACATCGACCATATCGAGATCATCACCAACCCATCGGCAAAATATGATCCCGACGGGGTTGCAGGTATCATAAATGTGGTTTTAAAAGATAAAAAAGAGGGCGGTTTAACGGGGATCGTAAATGCCTCCGTTGCCACGGGCGATAAATACAGTGCTGATTTTTTGTTGAATTACCGTACTGGCAAGTTCAATATTTTTGGAGGGGCAGATTTACGAAATAACAAGCATACGGGCGATCGTGTAACCAAAGACGAAACCTATAGGGATGAGGTAACTCAATTCAGATATTCAAATGGTGTCCGCAACATGAGCAGGGACGGGTACGGTGCCAGGCTGGGGGCAGATTTTTTTATTACTGATAAAACATCTATTTCAGCCATGGGCCGTGTTGGGTTTTATGGCCGCAACGGTGCATATAACTCCCACCTTCATATTTTTACCGATCCGGCAGACACTAACATCTACAGCATTACCAAAAATGAAAGCGACAGGAGTGGAAATTATTATACCGGAAACTTAACCTTCTTTCATAAGTTTGATGATTTTGGCCACCAGCTTGAAGCCCTGGCCTACTATTCATCCCGTGTTGATGATGACATTAAAGACCAAAACGATAATTATACCGATGAGAATTGGAATATTATAGATGCTGAACATTATATAAACAAGACCAACGAATCGGGCGATAATAGTAATATGCGTTTTAAAGTGGATTATACAAAGCCGATTGGCGAGGAGGGTAAATTTGAGGCAGGCATACAATCGCGCTTCGAAAATGAAAAGGAAAGTTATGACTTTTATGAGTGGGACGATCTTCTGAATGAATGGGTTGTGAACGATTTGTATTCAAACAGCAGTGATTTCCGGAGGGATATCCACTCAATATACGGAATTTATTCTAATACATGGAAAACACTTGGTTACCAATTTGGGATGCGCGGCGAATATACCTACAGGGAAATAAAAAATGCAAAATCTGAAGAGCCTTCAATCATCGACCGCCTGGATTATTTTCCAACCATTCACCTCTCTAAAAGTTTTGCCAATAAAGATCAGGTGCTGGCAAGTTACACCCGGCGTATCGAAAGGCCCCGGGGCTGGTTCCTCGATCCCTTTGTTAGGTTTAGGGATGCTTACAACATGAGGCAGGGAAATCCGGATTTGGAACCTGAATACATCAACTCCTGGGAATTGGCATATCAAAAAAGAATCCTCGGGGCAATGGTTACCCTGGAGGGATATTACCGTGTGGTAAATAATAAGATCACCCGTATCCGAACCCTGCAGGATGATGGCGTAATGCTAATGACCTTCGAAAACCTGGACAAGGATTATTCGCTTGGCGTGGAGATGATGATAAATGCACAGCCATTGGACTGGTTTCAATTTATGATTTCAGGAACGGTTTACGATTATCGCCTCGACGGGCAAATTGACGACCAGCAGGTAGATGCCACAAGCACCAACTGGAGCGGTAACATGAACCTGGTTTTCAAACTTCCCAAACAATTCAGGTTTCAGTTAAATGGCCGTTACCGTGGCCCGTCGGTTACTTCCCAGGGTAGGAGCGAAGGGTTTTTTATGACCAACCTGGCCTTAAAAAAGGATTTCTTCGACCGGCAACTTACCGCCACCTTTTCGGTGCGCGACCTTTTTCAAACTGCCAAACATGAGTTTACCGCCGAAGGCACTGGGTTTTATTCCTACATGTATTTCAACCGCGAAGCGCCCATTGTGTCGTTCAGCCTCAGTTGGAAAATTAACAATTACAAGCGCAAAAATGGGGACATAAATGGAAATGGCGGGGAACCCGATGAGGGCGGGGATGATTTTTAGTGAAAGGCTGAGTGCGGGGCGCAGAGAGCGGAGGGCGGAGGACAGAGGGCAAAATGCTGTACCTAAACAAAAAGAATGAAAAAACTGCACAATTAGCCCGAAGTTTTCTATTCAGTTTTTAAAGTGCTTTTGTCTTCCGTCTTAGGCAGGGCTATTATCAATTATCACATAACTTCGGACGGTTAGCAGCGAAAAAAAGCAGAGAAATGAAACCCCATGAAGAATAATGAAGGTGCAGAGCACCGGAATATTTTCCCAGTTGTACAATATTGCGGTGCTCTGCACCATAGAGGCGCATCTGATTATCTCGTTTCTGTAAATATTTCGTTGCGCTGCCGCTAAAATCAATTTCATTAGAGACATTAATAACCATGTTTTTTTAAATAAGCCTCAGCACATCAAAATAATATTTAGACCAGGAAATAAACCATCCTTAAAGATAACTGAGTCTGGTTTAAACCAATTTAAAAACGAAGTCTTTAAAAATTTGCGAAATTTCATTGTTTTCAAGCGCATGATTACAAGGTAATTAGAGAAGTGTATTAGCGCATTAGCGGCTAAATATTGCTTTTTAGACCGGACTTAAAATTCAAATTTTATATTTTTGGTGCGGATAAAACCTTGCTTTCCTTTTCGGGAAGTTTTGATTAATTTACGGGCTTTGTCTAAAAATTAATCATTTGGGGGCGTAGCTGTCAGACAGTTAAGCTATAAAAAAAACATTGTACTTTAGTACTTTAATTATATTGTGTATTTTTAAGGATAACTGTCTGAAAACTTTTTAGGCCTGGCTTTTTTATCAAAATAAAAAAATGAGCCTAATATTAAAAGGTGCGAAGTGTCTTATTTGCGATTTTTTTCTGTTGAATATCAGAGTATTGCATTTTATCATTCGTGCATTCGCGGCTTTAAAGATCGGACTCAAAAATGTATTTTTAAAAAGATCAAAAACATGTTCTATCTTAACCAAACTGAAGTTAAGCACTTAAACAAAATTAGAGGGGCAGTTGCGGATGGGCTCTTTTTCGATAAATTGGTGAAGGTATGCGATAAAACAAAGCCTTATATCCGCGACAAAGGATTTGTATATACTTATGCAGGATGCCTACTGGCCTCCGGCGATAAAGTAGATGGGGCAATGAAGATGTTTTCGCTTAACATGCAGGATACATTTTGTTCAATCATGTACGGTTACCTTGCCGATGTCGGTGTATTTGAGCCGGCCGGTAAAGTATTTCAAAGTGCTGATGCTTATGATATATATGTGCAGACCAACTTTTATAAAAACCACCAGGCCGGGACACTTAAAAACATCAGTAAGTTTGCAGAAAATATACCTCCACCCAGATCAGATGTGCCGGTTACCATCCTGGATGTTGGTGTTGGAAATGGTGTGTTGCTTGCAAAAATAGTGAATGAAATTGCCCCTTTATATAATATAAAGGTTATGCGGCTTATTTTTATAGACCCATTTGAGGACATGTTAAAAAAAGCTGTTGGGCATTGTAAACAAAATATTAATATCAAGACTGAAATAACTACCATCTGTTGCAAGGTACAAGACATTTCAGAAAGCCAAATTAAGCTGATTCAACAAATGAAACCAATTTGGTTTGTCAACGCGGCCCTTTCGGTGCACCACATGCCACGGGAGGCCAAGGTGCCCATGCTAAAACAGTTGAAGTGGTTGTCCCCAAATTTGTTGTTGACCGAAGTTAACTGGAACCACGACCTTCCCGAAAAGGGTTCCCCCGAGCTGATATATTCCGTGGCAAATAATTATGCGAATTTTTGCAAGGATATATTATACCTTCCGGTAACTGAAAAAGAGAAGAAGTTGTGCCTTTACCACTTCCCCCTGGCCGAGGCAATTAACATAATCAAGCAAGAGCGGGCAAGCCGGATTGATTATCATACCCCCATTGAGGAATGGAAGAAGATTGGCAGGGAGGCCGGTTATTCCATTGGTGAAACAACACCAACAATTACCCTCGACAATGAGGCTTTTGCGTTTGTAATGGAGTTGTTGGGCGAATAATATTTTTCTGAATAATGATGAGACAAAATTTATTTTTCATACTCATTTTGTTATTAAGCTACAATACTTTCGGGCAGCACTCAATGCCCGACACCCTTGTTGCAACATATTACGAAGGGCCAATTAAGCTCAACGGAAAGTTAGATGAAGCTTGCTGGAACGAAGCATCTGCCATAGAGAATTTTACGCAAAGGGAACAAAATGAAGGTGGCCCTGCAACAGAAAAAACAAGGATCGCCGTGGTTTACAATACCCATGAAATCTACTTTGGTATTTGGTGTTTCGATAGCGAGCCTGATAAAATTTCGGCCCAACAGATGGCCCGTGATTTTAGCTGGAGTAGCGACGACAACATTGAGTTGATGATCAGCACTTTTAACGACAACAGAAATGGGTATTTATTTGCAACAAACCCAAACGGTGCAATGGCCGATGTTTGGGTAGGTGATGAAGGGCACAACTGGAACAAAGACTGGAACGGCGTGTGGGATGTTGCCGTTGACAGAAATGAACTGGGGTGGTTCGCCGAAATGGTCATCCCGTTCAGTACATTAAAATTTACAAAGGACAGTGCCCAGACCTGGGGCATTAACTTTGAAAGGAACATCCGTAGAAAAAAAGAACAACTGTTGTGGCAGGGGTGGTCGAGGTTGTATGAACTGGAAAAAATATCACAGGGCGGTAAACTAACGGGCATCAACAACATTAAACAAGGGACGAAAATTGAGCTTGAACCTTATGTGCTTGGGGGTGTTGAACTTTTGGAAAATGAAACTAACAATACCGGGAAAATTGGTGGTGAAATAAATTTTGATATTACCCCTACCTTAAAACTAAATTTTACTGTAAATACTGATTTTGCGCAGGTTGAATCGGACAGGAAACAAATTAACCTCTCAAGGTTTTCATTATACTACCCTGAGAAAAGGCAATTTTTCCTGGAGGGAAGAAACTATTATGATATGAAAGTTGGGAGCAACTACCTGTTTTATAGCCGGAGGATAGGCATTGGCCCAAATGGGGAAATACCAATAATTGGTGGTGTGAGGCTTTTCGGTAAACTGAATAAAACCAACGTTGGCATAATGTCGATACAGACCGCCGAGAAAGATAGTGTCCCTACTACAAATTATTCGGTGGTAAACATTAAACAAGACATTTTTAAGCAATCGAACATAGGTGTGATTGCTACTCAAAAATATTCTGAAAAGCATTACAACAGGGTTTTTGGTACGGAATTTACATATTCTACATCCGAGCTTTTTGGGGAGAAAAACCTTCTCTTTGGCGGGTCTATTGCAGTTTCTGAGACGAAAATGTTTGGTGGGACCGACAATTTAAATAGCGACAACCTTTCGTATAATGTGTTTTTAAGTTACCCTAACGATGTAATTGAATTTGATGCGGGGTTCACTACCGTCCAGCAGGGTTTTAACCCTGAGATGGGTTTTGCCAGGCGTAAAAATTACCAAATGCTTTACACCGAGCTACAGTTCAACCCTAGGTTTAAAAACATGCCATTTTTCAGGAACCTGATTTTTAAGCCAATCGACGTTAATTATTACATCAATGACGAAACTAAAAAGCTCGAATCAATTTTTTACGAATGGCGCCCGTTTGGTTTCGTTTCAAAAAGTGGCGAGTTTTTCGAATTGAATATTCAACATCTTTTTGATGAGCCAACCGAAGATTTTGAGCTTATCGATGGGGTTTATATCCCTGCCGGCAGCTATTGGGACAATCGTGCCGAAATCCAGGCCAGCTCTTTTAAAGGAAGGAAAATGGCAGCAGAAGTTTCGGCAAGCATTGGTGGTTTTTATACGGGCCATCGGCAGGAATATGAATTATATACATATTTTAATTTTTGCAGGCACTTAAACATTGGCTTCGATTGGCAGCGAAATTATATTCAGCTTCCGCAAGGGCCGTTTACAACTGACGAACTGGGGGGGCGCATCGACTATGCATTTAACCCTAAATTACAGACCAGCATGTTTGCACAATGGAATAATGAAGACGAAAATATCCTTGTCAATTACCGGATAAACTGGATCCCGAAAATCGGAAGCTATTTTTACTTTGTGATAAATCAGGAGTTTAGCACAGGTGGTAGCATTAAGCTGGAACGGACAACAATTATGGGAAAACTTATCTGGCGGTTTGCGTTGTGAGGATGTCATCCTTAACAATTGATCTTCCCGGATTTATTTCCGTTTCATCAAGGGCTTAGTTGTGCTTTGGAGCTTGTTTAGGTTTGGTATTAAAAATTTGATACCTTTGCTAAAAATATAATTAAAAAAAATTGTTTGATTATTGAGTGCGGTCTAAAAACAAAGTTTTTGAAAATTAGCGAAATTCTGCTATTTTCAAGCGTATGATTACAAGGTAATTAAAACAGCAAATTAGCGCATCCATACGGACAAGTTTTGCGGCTTAAGATTTTTTAGACCAGACTCATTATTTAAGAATTAATCATGACAAATCAGATATCATCAAATGGGTTGCAGCCATGTTGGTGGCCCAGGCAGCTATTGTTGCAACATTGGTTAAACTTCTCTAACCCCGGCCCCATTGCGATATAAAGTTCAAATTATCAAATCATCAAATCACCAAATTATACCCCCCTCCGTAACCGCGCCAGAAACTCATAATGAGGGCCTTCCAAAATCATCTCACAACTAAAGCCATTCCGGTCAGCATAGGTAGATAAAGTGTCAAAATCAACATAAAGCCAGTAAAAGAAAGGCCCTTCCACCCCGTCATATTGCATAATTTGCCCTCCCTGATTAAGTAGTTCACCGGCCTTGATAAAAAATTGATCAAGTTTTTCGAGGTGCCCGCAAATCCCAACACCGTTCATCATAAAAAGCAGCGTGTCGTATTTTTTATTTTCCAGTTTAAAATAGTCAGCCTGCCTTGCGTTTAACAGCCCCCTGCTTTTCATTACTTCAACAGCCCCTGCCGAAATGTCGATTGGCCAAACTTCAAAACCTCTTTTCTGTAAAATAACCGAATGGCGGCCGGCAGCAGCCCCGGCATCCAAAACCTTGCCCTGGCAAAGTTGTAGTGCCTTTTGTTCTATGGCGGGCATAAGCTCTTCGGGCCTGAAAAAATAATCGATAGAAACTGCTTCATCTTCCGAAATGCTAGATTTCACAATAATCTTCTTCGATTTATTCCCGATAGAATAGTCTTTCAAAGCTTTGCCCAATGGATCAGTTGTTTTCATCGATCACAAATTTAATTATAATTATTGAGTGAGGTCTAAAAAGCTGTCAGACAGTTATCTGTTAAATTGCACACTGAAGTTATAGAATAATGTATTTGGCTTCTAATAAAACTGTCTGACAGCTATTCATCGCTTCCAAATTTAATTATAATTATTGAATGGGGCCAAAAAGCTGTCAGACAGTTGTCTGTTAAATTGCATACTGAAGTTAAAGTATAATGTATTTGGCTTCTAATAAAACTGTCTGACAGCTATTCATCGTAGAATGAGCTCTATAAAGTCAGGGCTTGAATATATTTGCAAATTACTACAAATATAAAATCCGGCAATTAGTTTGTCAGGAATTCAAACCCTGACTACCGCCAATTTCCGTCATCCGTCACCCGACATTTTTTTCTCCATCCATCCACCTCTCCAACACTCCATCCCTCCATCCCTCCATCTCTCCAACACTCCATTCTTCCATTCTTCCATTCTTCCATCATTCCATCTTTCCCTCCCCCCTTTCCATTAATTCAATTACTTTTGCATTATTATCCTGCTGCCATCATGACACCAAAAAGGTAGAAACTTAAACAATATTCAACGGGCATTATTGTTGATGTTTGACGGCTTCGACTAAAAATGAAAACGCACATTTATTATGTTTAAAAATATTTTCAAGAAAATTGTAGGGTCAAAATCATTGCGTGACAATAAGCAACTCGACCCAATTCTTAAAACCACGCTTGAAGCTTATGAAACTATTAAAAGCCTAAGCAACGATGAATTAAGGGCAAAAACCCTTGAATTTAAAAAGCGCATCAACGATTATATTGCCGATGATGAGAACAAGATAAAAGAGATAAAAGAACGGATCAGCAACGATCTGGAAATGAACGTTGACGAAAAGGAAAAGCTGTACGAAACTATTGATAAACTCGAAAAATCGAGTTACGGGAAGTCGCAGGAAATACTTGATCAACTCCTGCCCGAGGCATTTTCGGTGATGAAAGAAACTGCTAAAAGGTTCAAGGAAAACGAAACGGTGGAAGTAACGGCAACCCAGATGGACCGCGACCTGGCAGCGAGATACGACAACATAAATATTGTTGACGATAAAGCATACTACGACAATAAATGGATGGCTGGCGGGACCATGATCAAATGGGACATGGTACATTACGACGTACAGATTGTTGGCGGCGTGGTATTGCACCAGGGAAAAATTGCCGAGATGGCTACCGGTGAAGGTAAAACACTGGTGGCTACATTACCGGTTTACCTTAATGCACTTCCCGGAAAGGGCGTGCACATAGTTACCGTGAACGATTACCTCGCCAAGCGCGACTCGGAGTGGATGGGTTTGCTTTTCCAGTTTCATGGATTAACTGTTGACTGCATCGATAAACACGAGCCAAACTCAGAATCCAGGAGGAAGGCTTACCTTTCGGATATTTGTTACGGCACCAACAACGAATTTGGTTTCGATTACCTCCGCGACAATATGACAGGCAACCCTGATGAACTGGTGCAGCGGCCCCACAACTATGTTATTGTAGATGAGGTTGACTCGGTGCTGATTGATGATGCCCGTACCCCGCTTATTATTTCCGGCCCCACGCCCAAAGGCGAAAACCAACTTTTTGATGAGCTTAAGCCCAACGTACAAAAACTTTATAGCGCACAGCGCAGCCTTGTTACTAAGTTACTTGCCGAAGCAAAACAATTGCTCGCACGCGATAATGTGAGCGATGATGACCAGAAAAAAGGCGGGGAACAATTGCTCAGGGCGCATATGGGCCTCCCAAAAACAAAAGCTGTTATTAAGTTCCTTAGCGAACCAGGCATGAAGTCGCTGATGACAAAAACTGAGGGGTTTTATATGCAGGAGCAAAGTAAGCACATGCACATCATTACCGATGAGCTGTACTTTGTGATTGACGAAAAAAATAATTCCATAGAGCTTACCGAGAAAGGCATCGACCTGTTGAGCAAATCGTACGATGATGTTGATTTCTTCATACTTCCCGACCTGGGCGCCGACCTGGCGGAACTCGATAATTCTGACCTCTCTGATAAAAAGAAGTTGGAAAAGAAAGATAAACTGACACAGGATTACTCGGTGAAATCTGAAAGGGTACACTCGGTAAACCAGTTGTTGCGGGCCTATTCGATGTTTGAAAGAGATGTGGAATATGTGTTGATGGACAACAAGGTAAAGATTGTTGACGAGTCAACCGGACGCATCCTTGAAGGCCGTCGATATTCTGATGGTTTGCACCAAGCGATAGAAGCCAAGGAAAATGTAAAGATTGAAGCAGCTACCCAGACTTATGCCACCGTTACACTGCAAAACTATTTCAGGATGTACAATAAGCTGGCGGGCATGACCGGTACTGCTGAAACCGAGGCTGGCGAATTTTGGGACATTTACAAGCTTGATGTTGTGGTAATCCCTACCAACAGGCCAATTGTCCGCGACGACAGGGAGGACCTGGTGTATAAAACTACCCGCGAAAAGTTTAATGCTGTTATTGCCGAAATTGAAGATCTGGTCAGGAAAAAGAGGCCGGTTTTGGTGGGCACCACTTCCGTTGAAATTTCGGAATTATTGAGCAGGATGCTTACCCGGAAACATGTTGCGCACAGTGTGCTCAATGCCAAGCTGCACCAGAAAGAGGCCGATATTGTTGCCGAGGCCGGCAGCCCTGGCAAAGTTACCATTGCTACCAACATGGCAGGCCGTGGTACCGACATTAAGTTGGGGGCTGGCGTGAAGGAAGCCGGTGGGCTTGCAATTATTGGCACCGAACGACATGAATCACGGCGTGTTGACCGGCAGTTACGTGGCCGGTCGGGCCGTCAGGGAGACGCTGGTAGTTCCCAGTTTTTTGTAACCCTCGAAGATGACCTTATGAGGATGTTCGGCTCCGAAAGGATTTCTAAAATTATGGACAGGATAGGCATCGAGGATGGCGAAGTCATACAACATTCGATGATTACCAAATCCATTGAGCGGGCACAGAGAAAAGTGGAGGAAAACAACTTCGGAATCCGTAAACGTTTGTTGGAGTACGATGATATTATGAATGCCCAGCGTGAGGTGATTTACAAAAAGCGCCGCCATGCACTGTTCGGCGAGCGCCTTGGCGTTGATATTTCTAATATGATGTTCGACCTGTGCGAACAAATGGTTTTGGATTATCAGGATAAAGGCGATTTCGAGGGTTTCCGTATGGAGATGATCAGGGATATGGCAATAGATGCACCCTTTGAGGAAAAAGAGTTTCTGCAAGGCAATGCAAACGAAGTGGCCGAGAAACTTTTCAAGCATGTTTACGAGGCCTACAAAAATAAAATGAAACTTATTGCCGAAAAGGCCTATCCAATTATTAAGGATGTTTATGAAGGTGACAACAACTACGAACATATTGCCGTCCCGATTACCGATGGCATACGCACCAGGCAAATTGTTACCAACCTGAAAAAAGCTTACGAAGATGAAGGCCGTGAGATTATTTCATCAATGGAAAAAAATGTTACCCTCGGCACTATCGATGAAGCCTGGAAAGAACATCTCCGCGAAATGGACGACCTGAAACAATCCGTCCAGAATGCAACTTATGAACAAAAGGACCCGTTGCTGATCTATAAACTTGAATCATTTGAACTTTTCAAGGCAATGCTTCAAAAGATCAACCGCGAAATCACATCTTTCCTGCTGAAAGGAAACCTGCCCATCCAGGACCCAAGTAATGTCCGCGAAGCACAAATCCCCAGGCGCACCGACCGCAGAAGGCTGAAGGAGGGCCGGCAGGATTTATTATCGCAGTCGCATAGCAAAACCCAGGAAAAGCAAAAACCCCAACCCGTTAAAGTTGAAAAAAAAGTAGGCCGGAACGAAGCCTGCCCCTGTGGCAGCGGCAAAAAGTATAAACATTGCCATGGGAGAGGGCAGTAAATAGGGACTGATATCAGATGTAAGATGTAAGATGTAAGATGTAAGATGTAAGATGTAAGATGTAAGATGTAAGATGTAAGATGTTTGATTTTTAATGTGTGGGTTTTAGTTATCAATGCATGTACATTATATGGGGAGCTTAAAATTCGATATTCAAAATCCCCCCCCTTCCAATGGGCAGTATTAACCAAAAATGGCATTTTCATGGAATCAGTTTTATAAGTTCCAGTATCTCTTTATTGGAAATGTTTTCCATGTCGGATTTGTCATAAATGGTAAGTAAAAAAACCGTTCCCCTTTTAAAAACAATATGTGTAATAATCCTTGCGCCACCAGATTTCCCTTTTCCTTTACTGGCAATTGCGAGGCGTATTTTGTGGCAATTATATCCAATGGAAGTTCCTGTGCTTGGTTCTTCCTTTAATTCACTTATTAGTGTCTGGATTTCCTGTTTAAGAGACGGGAATTTTTTCATCAGGCGTTTTGCCTGCCGTTCAAAAACGGATATGGTATTAACATTAAAGCTCATCGAGAAAATCTTCTGCATCACGGGCTGGTATTTTCCCCTCCTTTATTTGCTTCATTTCTTCAACTGCTTCAGCAAGCTCGAACAAGAATATTTTTTTATTCCTCAATCGCTCCAGCTCCTCAAGATCTTTTTTTATTTGTTCCCAATCTTGCATGGGTAGCTGAATAGCATTTTTATGCCCCTGTCCATCGGTTATGTATTGTAAATTCATTTTGTACAAGATTACTGTGTGATTCAAATAATTTTTGTCGTTGTATAACTACCCAATTTTACAAAAGTACAAATCTTTAATTATTCATTTTTAAAAACAGGTTAAATATTATTTTGGAGAGAAGAAAAAAGGACAATTTCTGAAAAACATCAACAGATGTTTTTACTCACAGAACATCATAAAAATATTCAGCCCTATTAAGCAGTAACTTTGATATTTGAAATATTATGTACTTTTGAGAAAAATACTAAATATGAAGAAATCCCTTTTGTGAAATTATCTGAAGCCAGCCCGATGAAAGAATGGGGCTAAAATTCCTTCTTATAAATATAGAGAACTTATGGAAACCATATCAACACAAGCAGAAACTCAATTTGTGTCAACTGCCCAAAAATTGAGAATTGATGGAATTGAAGAATGGAAAAAGAAAACAGCATTGAGGTTAATTGTTAAAGGGTATTCAAATTCAATAATAATGGACGCAACTAATTTAAGCGAAAATGAAATTGAAAAAATACGAGAACTAAATCAGTTGAAACTGGATTAAAAAACACTTATCGCAAGTATTAGTACAAGATTGGAAGAATTTGCCTTTCGTTTAACCTAATTCCTATAGTCTAAAGACAAATAAAACATATCTTAAATTTGCAGGGATTTATCAACTAAATTTTTACTCATGAATAAAAGGTTACTCAAAATTGCTGCTGTTGTACTCATCTTGTTTTCTGTAATTCTGATAAATAAGTTTTTCCGAAAAAGTGACAATCTGCTTCCTGAAAAGAGGCCCAACGACTGGTTCTACCTGCAACGGGCTTATCCCTACAACGAAATTAATTACACAGCTTATCGCGATGCCCTGGCTCAGGCTGCGAAAATGAAAGAAGAATATAAATTGCACGATAACCGTGTTTCCTGGGAATTTGCCGGGCCGGTGAATATTGGTGGCCGGGTTACCGCAGTTGCCATGCACCCCGCAAACATGGATATGTTTTATGTTGGTGCGGCATCGGGCGGGGTGTTTAAAACTGAAGATGCCGGTGGTTCGTGGACTCCCGTTTTCGATGATCAACTTAGTTTGTCAATTGGCGATATTGCGCTGGCTCCATCAAATCCTGAAATTATTTATGTAGGTACCGGTGAGGCCAATCCCGGCGGAGGTTCGTTGGCTTACGACGGGTTAGGGGTTTTTAGGTCGGATGATGGCGGGAATACCTGGGAAAACCTTGGTTTGGAGGAAAGCGGAAGTATCGGCCGTTTGGCGGTGCACCCACAAAATCCTGATATCTGTTATGTGGCGGCCATGGGAAGGATGTTCTCGACCAACGAACAGCGCGGTGTTTTTAAAACAACCGATGGCGGCCAAAGCTGGGAAAATATTCTATACCTAACAGATTCCACCGGGGCAATCGACATTGTAATCCATCCCGAGAACCCGGATATTTTATATGCTTGCACATGGGAACGTACACGCCGCCCCGACAAGCGAAATTATGGCGGTGAAACCTGCGGTATTTACAGGACAAATGATGGTGGCGAAAACTGGGAGGAACTTTCCAACGGCCTGCCCGGCGGCCCCAATGTGGGCAGGATTGGGATTTCCATTTCACAGTCTGATCCTGAAATACTGTACGCCATATATGCGGATAAAACCGGTTATTTCGATGGGGTTTTCAAAACCACCAACAATGGCGATACCTGGACACAAACCAACGATGGGGCACTCAGCAACATCTATTCATCCTACGGCTGGTGGTTTGGCCGGATCAGGGTCGATCCAACCGATCCGGACATTGTTTATGGAATTGGTTTTGATCTGTATAAAACAAGCAACGGTGGTAACTCATGGTCAAATATTGGCTGGTCGGTGCATGTTGACCAGCATGGATTGAATGCACACCCATTGAACAGTAATTTTCTGGTGCTTGGAAATGATGGCGGAGTTTATACATCACAAAATGGCGGAAGCTCCTGGGAACATCTTAATAATTTGCCTATCACCCAATTTTATACTTCCGAAATGGATTATCAAAACCCCGACAGGTTGTATGGCGGAACCCAGGACAATGGCACCAACCGCACCATGACCGGTTCATGGGACGATTGGTCTAACATTTATGGTGGGGATGGGTTTTATGTTTTGGTCAATCCACAAAATAATCAATACGTTTACGCCGAATATCAGTATGGTGGCCTGGGGCGATCTACAAATGGGGGTTCTTCATTTTCGGGAGGGACAAATGGAATTGGATCTGACAGGTTTAACTGGATGTCGCCGCTGGCGTTTAACCCCAACAATCCGTCAACACTTTATTTTGGTGGGAGCAAACTATATAAATCCACCAATCATGCAGCATCGTGGTCAGCCATCAGTCCTGATTTGACCAATGGCCCCGGCCAGTACAACCAAACTTATGGGACAATTACAACCATTGCTGTTTCTCCGGTCAATGGCCAAATTATCTATGCAGGCACTGA
>NIVA01000069.1 GCA_002254335.1 Bacteroidetes bacterium 4572_114
ATTACCTTTACACTTTCAGTAACCAACAACGGCCCGTCAGATGCAACAGGCGTATCAGTTGTTGACCAGTTGCCATCAGGTTATACATATGTTTCAGATAATGGGGGAGGGGCTTATGTTCCCGGCACCGGCATCTGGACAATCGGCAACCTTTCCATTGGTACAGCCACAATGTTAGCAATCACGGCCACGGTAAATGCCACAGGAAATTATGTCAACACTGCAACCGTTTCGGGCAACGAAGACGACAACACCCCCGGCAACAATACCGATGATGAATCCACGACACCTAACCCGGTTGCTGACTTGGTTATTACAAAAGATGATGGTGCAACTACATTTACACCTCCAACAGATGTCATATATACAATTACAGTTACCAACAATGGGCCATGTGATGTAACCGGGGCTGGTGTTAGTGACATTGCACCGGACGGAACTTCTATCGCATCATGGTCAGCTGTGGTAATTGGTTCTGCGGGTGTAAGCAATAGCAGTGGAAATGGTGACCTGGTTGAAACGGTCAATATTGTTGCCGGACCGGGCAATTCCGTAGTGTTTACTTTAACCCTTCAGGTACCATCAGGTTTTACCGATGTCCTGGAAAACACTGCATCAGTTGCAGCACCGGTAGGTGTTACCGATCCAATAACTGACAATAACAGTGCTACCGATAGTAATGATTACTTGTTTGTAAACGAAATTCCTATTGCAACTGATAATGAATTTGCCGTTGATGGGAATACTGCGGTACATTCAGCGAATATGATTACCGATGATGAGAGACATGGTACCGATAGTGATCCGGACAGTCATCCACTCACAGTTACTGAAATTGATGGGGTTCAAACCACAACGGGTACAATTACAGGCGTATATGGAACGCTGACATGGATCTCTGATGGAAGTTACACCTATACCCTGGATACTGACAATACAGATTATTTAGAACTTGATGAAGGTGAGAATGTTGTTGAAACATTTCTCTACCAGATTACTGATGGTTTTGGTGGATTTGCCAGCGCAAATATTATAGTAAATGTGATGGGTCAAAATGATGCCCCTATTGCCAACGACGATGCCGGCTCAACAGACGAAGACACCCCGTTGGTCGTTGCGTCACCAGGCATACTTATAAATGATACGGATGTGGACGATGAACCACTTTCAGTAGGAGAGGTCAATGGCGAGACGGCCGATGTTGGAAATCAAATCACACTTCCATCAGGGGCGTTGCTCACAGTCAATGCCGATGGCTCTTATACATACGACCCCAATGGCCAGTACGATCAATTGAACCAGGGTGAAAGCACTACTGATAGTTTTATTTACACAGCTTGCGATGAAATCCTGTGTGATGGGGCCACGGTTATAATAACGATACATGGGATAAATTTACCTCCTGTGGCAGTTAATGACAATGTTGATGGTAGTGCGCTGGCTGTAATTACATTGAATGTGACGATAAATGATAGTGATGTTGATGGAAACCTAGAACCTGGAACAGTGAGTTTTGATCCGGCAAGTGTTCCTTCGGGTGTTGGCACAGATACCGATTTGGATGGGGACATCGACCAGGTAGTATGTTCTGAAGGCACTTGGGCTGTCGATGAAACTGGTGAAGTGACATTCACGCCATCTGGTGGGAATTATATCGACCCAACCCCAATCGAATATACAATAAGCGATGCAGGTGGCCTCATTTCAAATGTAGCGGTCATCACACTGGATTACATACCGGTGGCAAGTAATGATGAAATTTTGGAAGTTGTGGTAGGACAGGCAGCAACAATCAACGTAACCTTAAATGATACTGATGGGGATGAGGTGGATGCCACGACAGTTGATCTGGATGCTTCAGGTATCGCCAATGCGAGCTGCACTGACACAGGGTTGGATGGCGATTGCATTGAGGTAACAGTTACCGATGAAGGAATATGGTCGGTGGACGAAACTACCGGTGAAGTAACCTTTACACCGGATGTAAACCTGGCCGGCGATCCTACCCCAATGACATATACTGTGGAAGATGACGAGGGAAATACATCTAATGCCGCAACGGTTTCAATTACCTACATATGTTCATCGGTACAACTGAAAATATTTATGGAAGGCCCTTATCAGGCAGGGGGTTCGATGACAACTACTTTAAATGACAATCACCTGTTGCCTGGTCAGGATAAGGATTTGTCATCCAGTTTTGCTGTCCGCCTAAAAGCTACCCATACACCCTTTGGCCATCCCTATAATGTGGCGCCCTGGAACTATACTGATAACCTGGGATTAGGTTTTGGTGATGATAGCCATCCTGATGCTGACCCGGGTGGGGTCATACCATATGATCCTGATGTTGTTGATTGGATATTGGTAACAGTGAGGGAAGGGGGCATACTTCCCGCGAATAACATCTGGAGGTGCACAGGTTGGTTAAAGAGCGATGGCACGGTAACGTTCCCGGAAGAATGTGCTTGTTTGAGTGTTAAATCCGGCGAGGACTACTACATTTTAGTTGAGCATCGCAACCATCTGGGTGTAATGTCGCCAACCCCTGTAAATAAATTGAATGGCACTAAAATTTTGGAATGGGATTTTACTGTTGGTAATTCATATCAACCGATTTTCAGGATAGGCCAAAAAGAAGTAGAAACGGGCAAATGGGCCATGATTTCTGCAAACGGGAATCAGATAAATTCTATAAGTGCCATTAATTCCGCCGACCATACAAGTTGGAAAGAAGATCAGAATGGTGTTAATTACCTGTTTGGGGATTTTAACCTGAATGTAATCTCCAACTCGGAGGATGAAACAATTTGGAAAATCAATCAAAACAAAACATCAGGTGTAGTATTCTATTAAACACCAAAATATTGAGAAATTATTAGTTTCCTTAAGATGAAGCAATCCTATTTTAAGAAGACATTTCCAACATAGGGAAAAGATTAAATTGGCTTCACATTTTACGTTCCTGTTAATCAGTGTTTTCAAAAATTTCTTTTTGCGTGGTATAGAGATTGTTCAGTAGTGAAAACATAATCGAAATTGTAAATAACGAATAAGTACCTGGCAATATGGATGAATTTACTAACCTTGGGTCAATTATAAAAAAACATAAAGAAATCATGTCTAAATTTAAACTGTTCTTCTTGTCCGTCATATTTACTTTTATGGCATATAACATACAGGCACAATCAATGAACTGGGTGCTGATGCCTAACGGTACCGGTAATGGTGAGTGTACTAGCACCACCGATTGTGAATCCGGCATAATGTGCTATGGCTTGGAATATACCCCAAGTTTAACTGGTGTCCTTACTAGTTATACCACAGGTTTTTTTGCAACCTGTACATCGGAAGGGAACCCGATCTTTTCAAATGGATCGTGTGTTATGGTTGATAACAGTCAGGTCATTGAAGCCTGCCAGGACTATGGCCTGGTATTGTTTAATAGTTCGGGTAATTCCGGTAGTCCGGTTAATAATATTCTTACCGCAGGGGTCCCGATAATATTGCACCAGGTTTGTTTTACCCTTCCAAGTGGGGATTACACGATAATTTCAGAAGATATTGTTACCGATCTCACTACAAATATTGATTTGCCTGATGGAACATCAATTACCGAGTTCCCGGCCTATTCTGAATTTGCCCTTTACCGGGATGAAGTGTGCCCTGCCATAATAGTGGCAAATGATGACGACTTCAGTGGAAATCCAATCAATGACATTAGCGGCGGTATGGCAGGAAATGTATTGATCAATGACATGTTGAATGGTGTGGCCGTAACTCCCAATGATGTTGATGTGAACGTAATTGATAACGGTGGGTTGACAGGGTTGGACATTGATGCTAATGGCAATATGTTTGTTCCGGCGGGTACACCTGAAGGGACATATTATGTGGGTTATCAAATTTGCGAAAGCCCGGATTTTATAAATTGCGACAATGCCATGGCAACAATTGTAGTTGATGAAAATGCCAATAATACCCTTATGCCAACAGCCGTTGCAGGTGTTGATATTGAAGTGTGTGAAGATGCACAGTTCGTAGAATTACACGGGCAGTCATTAAACGCCTCCGGTGTGATGTGGAATGGGGGAGAAGGCTTTTTCAACGATCCGCAGTCAGCAGTAACGATATACTATTTTACACAAGGGGATATTTTGGCAGGTAATGTAGAACTTTGCCTCACGGCCTTTGCTATTGATCCAGAAAATGGAAATTATACCGATTGCCTGACATTGACACTCGTTCCGGCCCCGGATGCATATGCCGGCGGCGACAACACTATTTGTGAAGGTCAAAGCTTTAGTTTGGCCAGTGCAGTGGCCTACGGTTACACCAACCTTGAATGGTCCACCAATGGCGATGGGGAATTTGATTTTATTGATATTGAAAATCCGGTTTATGCCCCCGGGCCTTTCGACCAGGCCAACGGTGGCACTGAACTTTGCCTCACTGCCTGGCCCCAATCGGGTTGTACTGAAACTGATGTTGATTGCATGGCCCTTACAATTATGGCCCAGCCAACAGTTGAGATTGAAACTAGTACTTTAGGGTTAAGTTGCGAAAACTATGATGTAATTAATGGTGAATGGTTTCCGATAGTCATGGCAGTTAACACAACCGGTGACCTTGGCCCTGTGCAATGGACTACCACCGGGGATGGTTATTTTAATGATCCAACAGATGTAAACGCAATTTACTATCTCGGTTTGGATGATATCTGGAGAGGGGATGTTGAATTATGTATTGAAATACAGGATGTCGGCTCATGTCAGTTTATTGCATCTGACTGTATGATGATCCATGTGCCACAGCAATTGATTTATTTTGATCATGATGCCTGGTGGGGGATATCCTCCTACCTCGAACCTGATATGAATTCCGTATCCGATGTGATGGATCCACTGGTGCTTGTGCCAGGATCACAACATCTCGTAAGAATGTTCAATGAACAAGGCCAGTATTACTGGCCGGAGCAAAATCCCCCTATAAACAACATAGGTGACTGGGCCTCGGTTGGGTATAAAATAAAAACCAAGAATAGCCCTGCTTGCCTTCCCATATATGGCGATTCGCTCACTGACCAGATTTTTGTAGTGGACGGGACATATACATTCTTGCCCGTACTTACAAATGTTCCGGTAGATATTGATGATCTGTTTGGTTCACATATAAATGATATCCTGTTGATTTTCGACTGGCCAACAGGTGACCTCTGGACTCAGGTGTACTCCGACTTTGAAGAGTTATTGCCAGGCAGGTCATATCTGCTGGTAAACAGGACTGACAACAGTTACACCATTGAGTTTCCGGATTTTGACCCTGCCGCACCACATATATTTCCCAGTTCAATGGACAATATTGTGATGAACCGTTCCCCTTGGAACGATGTTAAGAACACATCACAGCCACATCTTTTAATGTTTGCAGATGAAGCACTCATAGACTTGATGCCCGGAGATATCATTGGGGCCTTTAATGGTTCGGACGAATGTTTTGGCATGGCCGAATATGAAGGGGTAGGGAGTTTGTACAAACTTATTGCAATGGGAAATGACCCATATTCGAAATTTATAGATGGCTTTAAAACCGGAGAGGCAATGAAATTTAAATTGTACCGTCCTGGTGTTGGTATAAGTATGGACGTAACTTTGGGATTTGACCCTGAATATCCTAATTACGATGGTAAATTTGCAACAAATGGCGTTTCCAGGGTAATTGATTTAACCATGGACGTTACTTCGGTAAATAACTTCGGTAACGGTAATCATATCAATATCTTTCCCAACCCGGCCATCGAATCAGTCAATATTACATCAGGCATGGATATGCTTAGTATAACGATACTCAACCATATTGGACAAAAAATGTTGTTTAAGGAAGTCAGGGGCAAGGCCAGTCAGATAAATGTTTCGTATTGCCCAACTGGCATTTATTTCATGCGCATCGAAACCAAAGACGGAAATATGGTTACCAGGCGCATTGTGATTGAATAGTTCTGATTTATTCAAATAACAAAACAAGTTGCTGAACTCAGTGATTTGTAAAATAGTGTTTTATTTATCCGTAAGGTATTGCTTAAACCAAATTGCCCGTCCGGTATGTCTGCCATTACTTTCTGGCAAGCAGGCCGGACGGGCAGCGAGTATCCATTCTGATTTCCTCTAGTTGTTTGTATCTTCAATTGTTGGGGTGCAGGAGTTCAAACAATTAACCTATTCCCCTCATGGATGCCCCTAGTCTCATTACTCCATTTTCCCTTGCCCAAATGTTCAGGCGGGCATTCATCTGTGTAAATGTATTTAGCATATCATTTGTGGGATGATTATACTAAAACACCAAAATCCCTGGGGACATTAAAGCGAACCCCATTTTGTAAAGCCTCCAGTTTTTAGAGCGAAATTCCAAATATTGGAAAAAACCTATTACCACAACTTCTCCTATAATGTTTAAAGTCAGATAGATTAAAAATAATTATTTGGCGTGGCACATAGCTTGCTATAAACGCCATACGCCTATTAAAGTAGGGATTAAAGGTTATTTAATACTTAAAGTCAGGGAATGTTAACACTATCAGGAACTCATGGAAAAGAAATTATATCAATCACAATATATTTTACAAGTTCTGTTTTTAAGGATGTTCTTGCAGATTTTTCTTGCTACAAGAAAATCTTCCCTGTTAATTTTCGCCGCATTTTAAATGTTTATCCTAATTTGAAAAATTAATAAATAATTGAATAATAATAACAGCATTTCAGGTTAACTATCCTGCGAATAAAAAAAACTGAAAGATCATGTCAAAATTTAAACTCTTCTTTGTCTCTGTTGCATTAATGCTTTTAGCCCTTAATGCACAATCTCAATCAATGGATTGGGTTTTGTTATCTACCGATTCCAGTAATGGTGGTTGTACAAGCAACACAGATTGTAACACCGACATACTATGTTACGGCTTACAATACACACCAAATGTTACTGGGGTTTTAACAAGTTATACTACAGGTTTTTTTACAACCTGTACAACATCAGGCAATCCCGTGACATCAAATTCATCTTGTTCAATGACCGATAATAGTGATGCTTATGATGCTTGTGCAGGATATGGCCTGGTACTGTTTAACAGTTCAGGTAATAGTGGCAATCCAACAAATAATTCGGTTACAGCAGGGGTTCCCGTTATAATTCACCAGGTATGTTTTACAGTGCCTAGCGGCGAATCAATTACCATAACTGAGGATGATATTACAGATCTTACTACAAATGTTGATTTATCAGGGGGCGGGTCCACTACGGAGTTCCCGTCATATTCCGACTTTACTATTATTAATAATAATGTTTGCCAGGGGCCAACAGCGACAGATAATGAGAGTTTAAATAATTCACAGGGTCCTGTTTCTCAACAAGTGGTTACCGAAGATGATGGTTATGGAATAGATAGTGATCCTAATAATGATATAGATATTACCTCGGTTGACATAGACCAGGGCACAGCAGGTCAGCAGACAACCCTTGTAGTTTCCGGCGAAGGCACATGGAGTGCAGATAATGCAGGGAATGTAACGTTCACCCCGGAAACAGGTTACACAGACGATCCCACGCCCATCACCTATACTATTCGTGATTTAACAAACTTGGAATCTAATGCAGCTACCATCACGGTTAAATATAAAAGGGCAGACCTGAGCGTAACCAAAGATGACGGTTCAACACAATACACCGCCGGGACCACTGTAACCTACACTGTAACGGTAACGAACAACGGGCCCAGCGATGCAGTAAA
>NIVA01000070.1 GCA_002254335.1 Bacteroidetes bacterium 4572_114
TGCCAAGCCAAATATGCTTTTCATCTCTCATGTAGTATATGTCGAAATTGTATCCACTTCCATCCATCCAAATAAAATCAATATACTCAAAATTGAATTTTTTGTACGCAATTGATGGGTTACTTATCTGGAGGCCACTAACTGTTTCCATGATTTCATTCCATTGCCAGGAAACCCCATAAGAAAAACCGTGGAATATCCATCCACCTTCCACGAACAAGTAACTATATCCAATTGGAGGGGCAATATCATCTACACAAACATACTCTACCAAACCAAATGTTTCCAGTTGATTTGGGTCTGATACGGCCAGGTCGAAGCATTCAATTTCTACCAATTGAGTATCCGGGTCGATGTAGAGAAACCTTGCACAATTGAAATCTGTTGAATATTCCCAAAATGAATTAAAAGTTATACAGGGTTGTTGGCCAATTGCAGTGTACAAGGTATCAAAGTTCTCCATTAAATTTTCTGTAAAATAAAATTGAAGTGAGTCTTGATTGTATTGGATCGCGAAGTAAAGATAGTTGTTAAAATATTGCAAATGGTTGGCAATGGCAATATCGTTTATCTCCGATTTGGTAACGATGCTTTTACTCTCGATGAGTGAGTCGCCATTAACTCTCGTATAAATGAGTGATTCGGTAAAATCTTCGTTGGTTTGTTTATAAAACACATTTAAATTGCCAGATTCATCCATATCGGCAACGGGCAATTTGCATTTAAATGATGTATCACTAACAACAAAGGAATCAGTCCAGTTTATAAAGTTGTCCGTACTCATGTGCCTGATCTTAGTGATAGGATCATTTGATTCATAAAGCAAGTGGATTATATTTTCATTGCTAATCGATAAAGTAGGGTTGTGTCCGTTGATTATCTCAAATGGATTATTCCATTGCCCGTTGTTCTTGTCGTACATAACCCCTTTAATTAGGTTTTGCTGGTTAAACCAGTCAACAAAAACAACAAAGATGTTCCCGCTCGAACTTCTTACGATTTTTCTTTGATTATGATTTGCCGTTGCTCCAGGATGGTTACTGGTTGCAATTAAAGTTTGGGCGGTAACGCCAACTGTTAACAATGTAATTACGGTGATTAATAAATATTTTTTCATGGCTTATAGATTTAAATTGTTGTTATTATTTCTTCATATCCATCCAAAGCTTTTTGGCCATTTCACGGGCATATAATAAAATATCATCTTCATTCATGCCGGTCAATTTATGATCGCGAACAACAACTTCGCCTTTGGAAATAACATGTTGAACATGATTGGAGTTGATCCCATAGATGAAATGGCCAAAAAAGTTTTCCTTGTTGAGGTCGGTAGGAGGGTCGTAATCAAGTACAACAAGATTGTTCCCACCATCGCCTTTATATTTATTGCTTTCTAAATAGTAATGGATATTCCTGAAACGGCGGTAGATTTCTGCGGGGGAGATATTTTCATATTCTTTTCCGGAAAACCAGGCGTACTGTGCGCTTCTAATCATATCGCTGTGCATGCCATCGGTTCCCAACATGATGTTGTTTCCTAACCCTTTGGCATTGAAGTGCCCAACGCCGTTGTTGAGGTTGCTCTCGGTGTTTTGGGCTACCCATGCCGCCGATTTTCTGATGATATTTTTTTCAGCATCGTCTAAGTGCAGGCAGTGGGCGAGGATTGATTTTGGATTGTTGACAAGGTTAAAATTATCCAACCGTTCAACAACCCTTTGTTTGTAATTTGTTTTGCAATGATTTTGGTCGTAATTATCTTCGGCAACATGGATATGTATGCCGGTTTTGTATTTTTGGATAAGCTGGGCGGCACGTTTAAGTGTGTGGTCGCTCACGGTAAATGAAGCATGCAACCCTGCCAAACCTTGTGCAGTTTTTAAATAATGCCCTGTTTCCGCAAACCCCTCCAGGCTGGTTTGCATCCCGTCCCTGTCAGAAACTTCGTAACAGAGTAGATGCGACAAGCCAACAAATTCAAATGCACCTGCAATGGTTTCCAGCGAACCGTCGATAGTGTTTGGCGACGAGTGGTGGTCGATAACAAATGTAACCCCCGATTTGAGGCTTTCGGCGGCTGTAAACAATGCGCTGGCCTCAATAATATCGATGTCAAGGTTTTTGTCCAGGTTCCACCAGATATATTTAAGTATCTCGTAAAAATTTTCAGGTGTTGATTGGGGTGGGGGCATGCCCCGCGCCAAAGCCGAGTAGCTGTGGTGGTGTGCATTGCCAAATGATTTGGTAACATATTTTCCCTCACAGTCGATTACCTGATCGGCATGGGTTTTCAGAGGGATTGAATCCACAAAATAAAGTTTTCCTTTTTCACCGGGTTCCACATGGATATGTGATTTTTTAAAATCCAGGGTTTCCCAGTCGATAAATGTCGCGTTTTTTAAATAGAGGCCCATTACAAAAGTTTTAAGGGTTGTTAAAACTCCCCAAAATTAATAAAAATGTGTTTCAATTATCGGTTGCCAGAGATTTCTGTACTTGTCATCACGAAAACCTTTACAGTCTTTTTGAAAAATACAATAATTATGAGATTTAATATCAACGATTTGTGTAAATGTACAGGGGTTTTTATCGCAAATACCATCCTTACATAAAGTTGTTTCGTTACAGCAACTTCTTCCAAGCGACCAGAAAAAATCGTTCATTTTTGTTATTGGATGCCCCGAAACCAGGGCTATAATTTTAAAGGCCTCAATGCAGGCTGTCCTTATATCTTCATCCGATTCAACAGGTTTTCTTTTTATCAAATGCCCGTGGAGTTCCGGGTCGATAATTTCTACGCAACCCATCCGCATCAAAACCCTTTGCATGTGGTAATCCATTATAGGGATGAAATTTTTATGGTCCTGAATTTTTATCAAACCGCCCTCTTCCAGTAATTTGATGAGGAAGGTGGATTTTTTTTGCAATGGATCGGAAAAAGCTTCCATGCCCCTCAATGTTTCATACAATCCTTTTCCGTTATTATAAAGCTTTTGCCCACAGATTTCTATTAGTTCAGTTATCTTTCCATTGTAATTTTTTGATATAAAACCTGATGCCCCGATCATTAGTGCCGACCGTTCATCCAATCTGTCAAGTGTGCAGTTTTCTGGTTTTTGATCAGTAGAAAAGTGAGGTCTGAGAAGTGCTGAAAGTTTGTTTACCGACAAATTAATTAGAAATGCCGGGTTGATCAACTCTTTGTGGTATTTTGCTATTTCGATGAAAGCGTGTTCCAGGTAGTCCCACCCCCACAGGTTTAAACCGGGATGGTGCAATGTATGGGTCTGATGGCAAATGGCAACAGCAAAGAAATGCATCCTGAGCTTGGTTTCAACATCGAGTGTAATTGATAAGAATTCCCTATTGTAAAAATCATCACGAAGTTTGTGGTTTCCAATTGTTTGGCCAATCTTGTGGCACAAGCCCTCGTTTAAGGATACTGGTTTATCTTTCATAAAAGCCTGTTATTTATGTTTTGTTTTGATATTTTCCCGGCCTTACTTTACTGGTTTCAAAGGAAGCGTATATCTGCGTGTTTTATCATATTGATAAAATGCATTGGCAACTGCCGCTGCTGTTGGTACAAGCCCGATTTCCCCAATGCCTTTTGCGCCGTAAGGGCCAACGGGATCTTTTACCTCGACTGCTTTAACAACCACATCGGGCATTTCATGTGCCCGTAATATCCCACAATCCCTTAATTTATCTGAAATAAGAAAGCCATTTTTCATGGGTAAATTCTCAGTTAATGCATAGCCAAGGCCCATGTGCACCGCCCCGTGAATTTGCCCCTCGAACAGTGTTGGGTTTAGGTTTTTACCAATGTCGTGGGCTGCAACAACTTTACTTATTTTGCCCTCGTTATCAAGAATGACCAATTGTGTGGCATATCCATAGGCATAGTGTGTTATAACTTTATCGTTTTCAGTACCTGGCTTGGTAGTCCAGTCGCATATGTATTTCCCGAAATATTTTCTTCCTTTTAATTCGTTAAAAGTTACCTTTTTTAAATCTTTTTTAATTGCCTTGCAGGCATCAATAATTGCATTGCCAACCAAGGCGGTGGCCCTTGATGATGTGGTCATCCCGGTTTTAAGGTTTTCAGGTGTTTCAACTTTTACATCAACTAAATCCGGGTCAAACCCTGTTTCCTGGCAAAAAACCTGCAACGCCATTGTGTGCACACCCTGGCCCATTTCCGACCAACCATGGCTAAGGAGCGCCCGGCCATTATTTTGGAATTTAATGCTAACATAGCTGTCGTCGGGCATGCCATTGCCAACCCCGGTGTTTTTCATCCCACATCCAAGCCCGGCATATTTTGCTTTATAAAACTCATCTTTTACAGCTATCAGGGTTTCCCTCACCCCAACGCCATCGCCAAGGATTTGTCCTGTTGCAGTGGCACGCCCTTTTTTTAGGGCATTGTTGTATCGGAATTCCCACCTGTCGAAATTTCCTTTTTCACATAATTCATCAATCAGGGTCTCGATGGCAAAAGTTACCTGGTTGGCACCGAACCCCCGCATGGCGCCACTTGGGATATTGTTTGTGTAAACTGTTTTCGACACGATGCTAACATTAGGGATGTAATAAGCCCCGGTAGCATGGCCGGCAACCCTTTCCATAACTTTATTCCCTACCGATGCATAAGCCCCGGTATCCCCTACGGCATCTAAAATCAGGGTTGTTAACTTCCCCTCTTTGTTGCAGGCCAATTTCATGTTCATTAGGATGGGGTGCCTTTTTGGGTGCATGCGTATGGATTCTTCCCTTGACAAAGTAAGCTTGACCGGTTTTTTTAGATGCCATGAATACAGTGAAGCATGTCCCTGGACAGTGAGGTCTTCTTTGCCACCAAAACCTCCGCCGGTAGCTACCTGGGTGATTTTTATTTTTTCTTCTGGTAGGTTGAGCAACGATGCAATTTGCGCCCTGTCAACATAAACGCCCTGTCCCTGGCTGTAGAGCCGCAATCCGTTATCTTCGGGCAGGCACACGGCAGATTCCACTTCAAGAAAGCCGTGTTCGATCCGCTGTGTTTCAAAGCGGCCTTCTGCAAAATGATTTGATTTAGTGAATTTAATTTCGGGTTCCCCCCTGTGGATGACACAATTTTCGAGAAGGTTGGATTGTCCGGGATGAACTTCCTGGCTTCCGGGTGCGAGGGCAAGTGTTGGGTGGGTAACAGGTTCCTTGATTTCGTAATCCACTTTGATTAGTTTTGCTGCTTTGCGTGCGGTTTCCCTGTCGGTGGCAACAACCCCGGCAACAACATCACCAATATAATGTGTTAACTTGCCCTTACCTATCATTAAAGGCCAATCCTTGAAAATAAGGCCTGTACCTGGATTTCCAGGAATATCATCTGCCGTAAAAATCCTTATCACACCTTCAACCCGGGCTGCTTCGCCGATATGGATATCCTTGATACGTGCCCGTGGGTGATCGCTGAATTTTAATGCCGCATGGAGCATGTCATCCAAAAAAATATCGTTTACAAAAACCTGTTTCCCTATGGCAAGTTGATAAGCAAGATATTTTGGTTGTCTGGTTCCAATTTTTGCTGTATGGGCAGTAGTTTCAATTGTTTCGCCTGCCTTCAATTTCTGAAGTGCAAATTCAATAGCATCAACAATTTTTATATAACCCGTGCACCTGCAGAGGTTTTTTTTAATTGCCTTTGCAATTTCATCTCTTGTTGGGTTTGGGTTTTCGGCAAACAAGGTTTTGGTACGAATGATTAAGCCGGGGCTGCAAAAACCACATTGGACCGCCCCCTTTTCAATAAAAGCTTTTGCAATTATATCTAATACAGATTTTGGGATACCTTCTGTTGTAATTATCTCCCTGCCCCCAAGTGCTTTCATCCTTGTAACGCACGAAAGCCGTGGCTTGCCGTCAATTTCTACCATACAGGCCCCGCAGGAGGCCTGGCCCGAACAGCCGTCCTTAACCGAAGTAATTCTTTTATCGTCCCTCAAAAAATTGAGTAGCGATTGATTTGGGTCACTATTATAGTTAACAATCGTGCCGTTTAGTTTAAATTTAATCATGGCTTAAAATTAAATAAAAAATATCTGACTTATCAAAATTCTTCATTATAAATTATATTTTCATCTGACCCTGATGAAGTCTTCATCTCTTTCCCTGGCCAGAGACTGTCTTTGTTTAGTAACTGACGAGGTCCCCATTGTTAAATAACAAAATCCTAAAACAAATAGTTTAACCCAATATACAGCGCGCTTTTGCCATCTCTTTTATCGGCGGCAAAGCCATAGTCGGCAGCAATAATAAAGTTATGGTTCATGGCAATGCGCAGGCCCAGGCCATAACTCAGGTGAAAGGTTTCGGCCCCAAAATCGAAATATTCATCTTCAATAAAGTCAGGGCCGTCAATTGCTTTGACCTTCTCTTCGACCGGCACAAATTTGGTTACACGGCCTACATCTGTAAAGGCATTCAATCCGAAATAAAAGTTCTGCTTAAACATTTGGGTATGATAAAATTTCCAGCGGAACTCGAAATTTCCATATACAATACCATCGCCAATAACACGTCCACGGGGGATGCCCCTCAGGGTGCGCACCCCTCCAAGTCCTTCATTGGTGGCCCCGCGGAGCATGGAAGTCAGTATTAGGGGTTTTGCATAAAAGGGAATGTTGCCGGATAACGTGGTTTGGTATCCCAGACGGTAAACAAATGAAAGTGTTTTTGGGATCAAAGTGAAGTATTGCCTGTGGGTAAGGCTTAATTGTGTAAAGGTTTCAACATCTTTTGCGAGGAATGATGGGGACACAACAAGTATCAGTTCAGACCAGGCCCCTTTCATCGGGTTAGGTTTATTGTCGCGTGTGTCATAAACAAGGCCAGCTTTTAGTTCGGTAAATGCCCCTCCCTTTGCATGTTTAGCAGATATCAGCCCCCAACCTACATATTTATCGTACAGTCCGGGCTGCTCCCCGATGGATGGTAATTTGTCATCATCATTTTTTCCTTTGTTCAGTTTTTCTATATCCACTGACCCAGACTTGAAGCTATAGAACTCAAAACCGGTAATCCACCTGATCTTCTTTCCTATCAGCGATCCTTGCACATCAGTTTTAAAGCGGAACATATTGTTTTGGTAGCGATAGAATACCCTCGATTTGTAAATATCAGGAGGTTGGGAATCATCCTCCCAGATAACATTATATACTGCATCATAACCATTAAAGCCAAAAAAATTGTATGCCTGGTTGGGTATGTAACTCACATCAAGGGTTAGTTGAATGTTTGGGATAAGATGTTCCGAATCATAGGCAAAGCGATAATTCCCACTTCCTTTTGTGTAGGCAGAAACCTCAACGTATAATGAGTGGCCGTATTGAGGGTAATTGCTGCCATCACCAAAATGGTAGAGGTTGATCAGCCCACCGTATTGAAACCCCAGGTCGGCATCAAAACTTATTGCCGGGAGGATTCCAAAATTCCAGCCTTTTTTTATTTTTTCTTTTGGGTTGAGCGCGGTGGTGTCGTTTTGGGATACTGATTGGGTGGCAATAATTATTAAGATCAATAGGGTGGTAACTGATATTATTTTCATTTGCGTGTTATTTATGAAAAGCGAAGGTAATAATATTCTGGTGTTGCTACTGATTTTTAATCGACATTGCCAAGTCCTGTTGGACGTTTGAAAGTCGGGGGGGCTTTCAATCGGAGTATCTGGTGATATTTCCTTAGCGACTCGAAGTCGCTTAGGAAATTGCTAATCGTTTGAAAGTCGGGG
>NIVA01000238.1 GCA_002254335.1 Bacteroidetes bacterium 4572_114
CCATATAAGCCAGGCAAACCAATCCCCCAAGATAGATGGTGAAGAAGTAGATGAGGTTGAATATTTTCCAGCCTTGCAGGTTTTGCTTATACTTTAGCCTTTCGCCAAAAAACTTAACACCGAAGAAAATTTGAGCTGTGTAAAACAGTGAAAAAGGGATAGATTTAAAAAACAGGCCAACTCTTGAACCCTTTGTTTCGTTACGCCACTCGCCAACTTTTGAACCCTTCGTTTCATCACGCCACTCGTTTATTTTTGGTGCTTCGTAAACATTAACGGTGAGGTGCCTGAACATAAATGTATTAAAAAGTGATAGAAGCAGGTAAATAATGATGACATTACGGATGACCAGTTCCTTATCATAGCCATATCCCCACCAGGTTTTATCTAACCAATTCATAAAATGTCCCCATAAAGGCCCGTATTGGCTTTGCCCGTCAGTGTATTGAAACTCCCTGTATTCTTTGTCCAATATCTCGTGACTTTGGGTAAAGCCTTCGTCCATTTGTTTCTTCAATAAATCCTGATAGACACTTGCTTTAAATTCGTAATCTATTGAGTCCTCTGCCGGAAACCATAGTTTGAACCGTTTGTACCTGAACCTGAATTTACCGATTTCAGAACCAGTTAAATTAATATTGCAAATCTGGTTTGAATTAATAATAGCTGTGGTCAAATCAAGCTCATTGGTAATTCTAGTGATGTTCGAAAGGCCTAAATATTTCGGTAAGGCAACCTTATTAAAATCAATATCTGACTTAAATTGCGCTCCTGAAAAGTTTGCTATTGAATCGAACTGCGCCCTCTTAAAGTTTGCTATTGAATCAAACTGCGCCCACCGAAAGTCTGCTGTTGAAGCAAACTGTGCCCCCAAAAGAATGCTTTTGAATCAAACTGCGCCTCTGAAAAGTCTGCTGTTGAAGCAAATTTCGCATATTGAAAGTCTGCTGTTGAGGCAAAATGCGCCCATCGAAAGTCTGCTTTTGAATCAAACTGCACCCGCTCAAAGTCTGCCTGTGAAGTAAATACCGAACCCTTGAAATCCGAATGTTCAATTATTCGCCTTTCCTGGGTATAACATTGGTGTGATAATAAGCTGAACAATAAGATTTGCAGTAGTATGGAGGTTTTTTTCATAGCCTGTTACATGTTTTATGAAATGATAATGAGTAGCGTAATAGTTGGTCTTGATGTTATAATGTCAAGTACTTCCACTTGTCTTTTAAACTGACACTGTACGGGAATGCCAAGAGATAAAGAAACAAACAACGCCAAACCATTCAGTTAGTTTTCACGAAAATAGTAAAGTTTATGCGTTTCAGTATAATTAAAAATATATTTCTCTGACCACCTGTCTGACCACCTGTCTGACCACCTGTTATACCGCCAGTTTTATTATGTGTTCCATTAATTATCGTATTTAAATCATTTCCCAATAACCCCCGTAGGTACCTATTCTTTTTATGACATCTTTCTCCTTCAGGCTTTCAATTAATTTTTGAATAGATGTTGTGGATTTTACTTCTAATCTATTCGCAAGTTCCCGATAGGTTATTTGAGGGTTCTCCTTAATGATGCCTAAAACTTCAATCTCTCTTGTTGTCAATAGTTTATTGTCTGTTCTACCACCTGTTCTACCACCTGTTCTACCGCCTGTTGTACCGCCTGTTGTACCGCCTGCCTGATAACCTGCTTTAACCGGTGCTTCAACATCAGGAAAAGAAAATGAAATTTTATAAAAATCCTGACCGGGGGTAATTGCCGGAGCTGTACGGTTATCCCCCCCCTCAACCAACCATATCAAGAAAGCCTGTTCAAAACAAAAAATATTACTTTTGTAATGCCAGTGTAAAAGGCCGTTAAAGACAAAGTGTCATAATCAAAAATCAAAAATTAGTGATACTAAAGAGATTTATTGCTTTGGCATACTTTATGACAGGTTGCCCACAACAATAAAATTAACAATTCAAAAAACGAATCAACAATGAGCGAAAACATCGAAAAAGTTAAATGTTTGATCATAGGTTCCGGCCCGGCCGGATATACAGCAGCAATTTATTCAGCACGCGCCGACTTGCACCCTGTAATGTACCAGGGCATGCAGCCGGGGGGGCAACTTACAATTACCACCGAGGTCGATAATTTCCCGGGATACCCTGACGGTGCCGAAGGCCCTGCCATGATGGAAGACATGAAAAAACAGGCAGAACGCTTTGGAACAGATATCCGCTGGGGCGAAATTGCGGAATGGGGCTGCCTTCTGAAAAGGAATATAACGGATATGGCGTTTCGGCCTGTGCCACATGCGATGGTTATTTTTACCGTGGAAAAACCGTGGCATTGGTGGGCGGTGGCGATACCGCTGCCGAAGAAGCCAGCTACCTGGCAAACCTGGCCGATAAAGTTTACCTCATCCACCGCCGCGATGAATTGCGTGCATCCAAAGCCATGCAAAAACGAGTTTTCAAAACAGAAAATATCGAAATGGTTTGGGACAGCGTCCCCAAAGAAATTATAGGGAAACAGGAAGGTTTTTCAAAAGCCGTTACCGGTGTGATTGTTGAAAATGTGAAAACCGGCAAACAAAAAACCATCGACATCGACGGTTTCTTTGTTGCCATCGGCCATAAACCCAACTCATCCTTATTTGAGGGGAAACTAAAAATGGACGAAACAGGCTACCTGATAACCGCGCCCGATTCGACAGCTACAAACGTTGAAGGTGTTTTTGCTGCCGGCGATATCCAGGATAAAACTTACCGCCAGGCCGTAACAGCCGCAGGTACCGGGTGCATGGCCGCACTTGAAGCCGAGAGGTTTTTGGCTGATCAGGATTAAGAAGTTAGAAGGTAGAGGGTAGAAAGTAGATTTAAAGATTTCATAAATGAAAGATTGTTTCTCAGGAAACAGTCTTTTTTTTACTTTCATCATATAGTAATCAATACTATTTTTAACTTTGCGATTAATTTAGGCTAATAGTTTTACATAAATATAGAAAAATAACGTGCTATGATTGCTTTAGAAAATTCATTTAGCAATGTGCAGATAGAGTTATTGAAACTCTATTCTAATGATATTAAGGATGACCAGTTAAAGGAAATAAAATTGCTTCTAGGAAATTATTTCGCTCGAAAAGCAACAGAAGCAATGGATACAGTATGGGAAGAAAAGAACCTTACAGAAAAAGATATGATAAACTGGGCAAATGAGCACAACCGGCGTTAAAATCGTTCTTGATACGAACATTCTCATTTCTATAATCGGCAGAAAATCTCCGTTCAGATGGATTTTTGATGGGATCATCCATGGGAATATTATACTCTGTGTTTCCAATGAGATTATTTTTGAGTATAAGGAAATCCTTCAACTCAAAAATGGGGTTGAAGTTGCAGACAACATGATAGACTTTTTTACGATCCATCCTTTTGTTGAAAAACGTGAACTCTACTATAATTTTCAACTAATAACTGAGGATCAAGACGACAATAAATTCGTTGACTGTGCCATAGCAGCCAATGCTTATTGCATAGTTTCAAATGATAAGCATTTTAGAGTGTTAAAAGATATCGACTTTCCAAGGGTTAATATAATGACGCTTGAAGGGTTTGAAAGGGAGTTCAAGCAGAAATTCATCACAAAGTAGATTTATTTTTGACAAAATAACAGCCTCCCTGTAAATCCCAGGAAGGCTGTTGCTGATACCAGTCCACTAATTTTACTACCGTAGCGCCAGTTTCTCAACCACATAAACAACTTCGGAATATAGGGCTGCCCATGTAACTGGGTGGCTTTTTAAGGGTGTTTAATCTACGATATCCATTAGGTTTGGTATTTGCCATTTATCAACTCGGATGTTTCAACAGTTTTGTTTTTTCTGCAATAAGGTAATCTTTTACGTTATTATATTCGTAGAGTTCTTTTTTACTACCTTTGTCCAAATCAAAACTCAACACAAAATGAAAAAAACTATCCTTTTAGCGGCAAGCGTGCTCTTTTGTATTACTGCAATTAGCCAACAGCGCATCTCCCCAAAAACAGATTTACGGACACATAAGACACCCGTTTTACAATATTCGGATGAAAGTTCACATCGTGCCAAACAAACAAAACCGGCCATTCATAAAACCGAAGATGTAGATTTTGTAACAATCATTAATATTGGCACTTCGGCCAATGCTTATGGCTATGGTTGGGCCGGCGGACAGAGATCTCTTGTTTGTGTAAATAATGAGCTAAATACAGTAACCAATTTCCACCGCATGGGGGGCACCCTCGACCCAGGTGGATATTCCGGTGACCTGGGCTATGATATTTCTACATAACCTGGACAAATATGGTTGAAGTATATACCGCCAACGACAGTATCGGTGGGGGATATTTTACAGATGCGGCGATGTACCCCGACCATGGCATTTACAATCCGCTGGGAAATACAGATCCCAATGAGGCCTATGTCTGTTTTACTGCTTCTACCATTGGGCTGGGTTACGAAGATATGATTGCATTTGTACATGGCCGGGGAAAAATTGGAAACATTGAGGATACCACAAGGAATTTTGTGTATGCTGATACCTCACAAGGAATTTACCCAAATGCAATTGAAGGTTACACAATGACCAACCCCGGTGAATTTTGGGCTATTGGCCTAAACCAGGATTGGTCGGGTGGAACGTTAGCCTGGCTTGAAGAACTGATACTAAACCGTGGTACCTGGAATGAAGAGATTGAAGACTTTGAAGTAACGCAATCATTATTGTCGTGTGTTACCCTTGATAACCTTTGTCCTGCTGATGTGAAGGTAGAATTTTCACCCGATGGCCAGGTTGGCTATATTGCTGTGCTTGCCGACAATGGGACGGTACCGATATCGCAGGGCCGTTCCTTATACCCCATCCTCTGGAAAACCACCGATGCCGGTGATACATGGACCGGCCCTATTCCGGTTGCCATTGCCGGACCTGGAGGCATTGCGGCAATACACAACTTCCTGAGCGATGAAGAACTTGCCGAAATCTACGGTGTGCCCATCCCCGACCGTGAAGACATTGAATTTACCACTGCCTACGATTTCGACCTTAGCGTGGATGGTTGGGGCAACCCGCAAATTGCCGTGATTTGTGGCATTACCGGTGAAGACCCTTATTCACTGATTACAGCCCAATCAGAAGTTTCGGGTTATATATTTACCGCAGCTTTTTTAATAACCTCAGTGGATGGCGGCGAAAATTTCTTTGCATATGAACTGGGCCGCCAGAAAACATTCCGTGGCACATTTGGAGACCTTACCGAAGACAACCGCATCCAGATTGCCCGTACACATGAAGGCGATAAAATGTTTGTTTCATGGCTGGATACTGATCTTCCTGGTGTTACCGACAACATTCAACCTGATATATGGGCCCGTGGGGTTGACCTTGTTTTGCATGCATTAACCCATAACGATAATTATGAATGGTCACCAAATAATGTTACCGAATTTTCCGAAGGGATGTGGCAGGCATATTTCTTCGCAATGGGCAATGAAATTTTTAGTGAAAATGATATTTATACCATCCCGTTTGTTTATCAGGACATGAACCCGGAAGACCCAAGTGAACAGGTCCTATTCAAGTATGTTCAGGATTTTTACTATATCCCGCCAGATTTTTGGATTGGAATTGATGAGAATAATATGGTGGGCATAAATATATTGGTGTCACAAAACTTCCCCAATCCGGCAAAAGGCCCAACAAAAGTTACTGTTACACTAAAGGAAGCAGCAAACCTTGGTTTTGAAATTACCAACCTGATGGGACAAAAAGTATTTGAAATACCAACCCAAAAATATGGTAATGGCGTTCAGGAAATAACTTTTGATACTTCGGTTTTTCCGGGCGGTATTTACTTTTATACGGCAATTTCCGGTGAAGCACGGATAAGCAGGAAAATGGTTGTTGAGTAAAGAAGGTGGGCTCAAAGCAAATAAGTAGGGGGTAAAGTTTATACAAAACATGTATATTTGTGTCATAAAACAAGAAGAAATACTGAAGCACATTCTCCCAAAAGGGCTTACA
>NIVA01000071.1 GCA_002254335.1 Bacteroidetes bacterium 4572_114
TTGGTAGAAGCATCGCAATATGCCGGGGGAGAATTGGTAACAACCTTCGACTTGCAATCATTGTCCGGGACTTGATCGCCTACAAGGTCAGTACATGCCTCAAATGTATATTCGCCATAAGCTGAAAGATCGGCAGTTGCCGAAAGTGTTATCTCTTCAGTATCACCGTGGGCCAATGTGCCCGTGGTTCCGCTTTCACTTCCACCGTCCCAGGTTACTTCCCAGGGGATGTTGCTTTGGGTTTCTGTCCCATAGTTCTTTACAACAATAACAATAGGTTCACTTGCTGTAAGGTCAACCCCTGAAACAGGTTCTGCTATTGCGGACACGCCAACATCGTTGGGGAACACATCAGTTACCCCCATCTCAACGCCCCATAGGCATTTATTCTGTACAATACCACCGAGGGTCCATGTTCCTGAAACAACATCAGGGTGCATGAACAATCCACCGCCAATATCACCAGTAACAGGTATTGTAAGGATTGATAGCATGTCAAATTCATTAAGCAGGTCGCCTGTTGCCACATCGTATAAGTAGAGCATATTTTGGCTCGTACCTGTTTTTTGGCTATAGCCCCACAGTCCTGTACCTTCACCATTGTCCATCCATGCAAAACCATAGAAACTTTCGTCGCCATTGATGTTGAATGTACCCAGGACAGCCCCTGTACGGTCGTACAATGTAGGTGTATCTGACCAGTTGTTGCCCCAGAACCCGTCTGCACCATCATCATAGGCACATGCACGTGTTGCCACAGCGGCAGAAATTGTGCTGATCAATGTTTGGGCATCAAAGTCCATTTCAAACAATGAGGTAGATGCTGCTGCACCATGAAACTTTCGATGTAAGTCCCGTCCATTCCATAGCGGAAAAACAGGTCGCCGTTCCACTTGGTAGTGTAAAGATAGCTTCCATCAGTTTCAATACCGGCTTCACCCGAAGCGTCTGCACAAGGATACTCGAATTGCAGATCGAATGGGTCATCGGTATATTGGATCTCACCTGGCACAGAGCCAGGAACAGCTTCATTGACCCGCATTGTTTCCAATTTGAGCAACTCTTTTTTTGAAAGCTGTTGATTTGCCTGAGAATACACGGCCGTAGATGCAACAAAAAGCGGCCGTAGATGCAACAAAAAGCATCAATACGAGCCAACTTGTAATTCTTTTCATAAATAAAATTGTTTTAGTTAATAATAAAAATTTAATTGATTTTTTAATAGAATGTTAATTTTCAATCTTTTGTCTAAGTTTAAATAATCCAAAAATGTTACGGTGGAGCCATGATTCTTTTTCTTTTGTGCTTCATATTTAATGATTTTGTTAATAATAATTTTAATTAGTTATTCGAATTTTATAATACAACTATCTCAATTATATCTTTTTACAAACGGGCAAACTATAGTAAACAGAGAATAAAATCCCGGGTTTTTAAATAAAAAGATGGGCTTGAGGTGAAGGAGGGCATAGCAACGGGTGCAACAAACCAGTGGGAACAGGCTTGACGACCATGAGATAACTTGTTATCTGAGTGGAGTAGAATTTTGTACATATTGAAATTTATTAAAACCAGACTCAACTGCAAAAATAAAACAATATCTTAACTTCAATAAAATAATCGGAAAAAATTATTAAATATTATTTTTCTACTTTTGGCCATTCAAGGGTTTTGATATTAAATATTTTATGGTTTGCAATTAAATCCAAAGCTAACATCCTGGGGGATATTATTTATCCTGGTGCTAATATGGGGGAGTTCGTTCATCCTTATCAAAGGAGGGCTTGAGGTTTATTCGAGCCAGGTTGTGGGGGCGATAAGGATTGTTGTATCTTTTGTTGTATTGTTGCCATTTGCTGTTGCCCACCTCCGTAAAGTGCCACCGGGCAAGATTAAATATATTTTGATTGTTGCAGTTATTGGCACCGGTATCCCTGCATTTTTATTTGCCAGGGCACAAACAGTTATCGACAGTTCGCTGGCCGGGATCCTCAATTCGCTTACACCGCTATTTACAATGATCATTGGCATTATGTTCTTCCGGCAAAAAACAAGCTGGCAAAATGTTTTAGGGGTTTTTGTTGGGTTGATTGGGGCGCTTGGGTTAATTTATGTCACTTCCGACAAATCCTTTGAATTTCATTTTTCATTTGCCATTTATGTAATAATCGCCACAGTTTTGTATGCCATCCATTCAAATATGATAAAATACTACCTGCAGGAAGTCAACACGATCACTATTGTATCGGTGGGCTTTTTCATTATTGGCATACCTACAATGATATATCTTTTTGGGTTCAGCGATTTTGTTGAAGTGTTTATTAATGATGAGCGTGGTTTGGAAGGTTTTATGTACATTGCAATCCTTGGCTTTTTGGCATCGGCCTTTGCAATCATTGCCTACAACCGGCTGGTTCAACTTACCAATGCCATATTTGCTTCTTCAGTCACTTATTTTGTACCTGTACTTGCTTTGTTTTGGGGTATTCTCGATGGGGAGAAATTCCCCATTTTTGCAAGCCTGTTTATTGCCTTGATTTTGTTAGGTGTATTTTTGGTAAACCGAAATAATAAACGCAAAAGAAAATTAAATAATCAATAAAAGATTTGTAGAATAAAAAATAATTCTATTTTTGCACTCCAATTTTTGGAAAATTAACTTATCAATCTGAAAATCAAATGTACGCGATAGTAGATATAGCTGGTCAACAGTTTAAAGTCGAAAAAGACAACGAAATCTTTGTTCATCGCCTCGAAGGCAATGAAGGGGACAATATGGAATTTAATGATGTAATGCTCGTTGAAGATGGTGACAACATTAACGTTGGCAAACCATTTATTGAAGGGGCAAAAGTGTCGGCAAAAATTGTTTCACACCTTAAGGGTGACAAGGTAATGGTTTTTAAAAAGAAAAGAAGAAAAGGCTACCAGGTTAAAAATGGCCATCGTCAGTATTTAAGTAAAATACTCATCGAAGGCATTTCACTGGAAGCATAGTTTTAATCTGTAAACAAAAAAAATTAAGATATGGCTCACAAAAAAGGTGCTGGTAGTTCATCGAATGGTCGTGAATCGCACAGCAAACGGTTAGGGGTTAAAATTTATGGCGGTCAGTTTGCACAGGCCGGCAATATTATTATCCGTCAGCGTGGAACCGCACACAACCCGGGACTTAATGTAGGTATGGGAAAAGATCATACACTTTTTGCCTTGTCAGATGGCTTGGTTGCGTTTAAGAAAAGGAGAAACAACAAATCTTATGTTTCTATTGTCCCTTTGGAAGAAAAAGCTGAGGTTACCAATTAGCCAGAAAAATACTGAAATAATTTTAAGAATGGAAAATCTCCTGTTTATTTTAAAGCAGGGGATTTTTTTATTAGAAGAGGGTAATTATTTGGCGGTTGTTTTATTTGCAAAATAATTATGACCCCATCCCCAACCCTTCCCCTCAAAGGGAAGGGAGTTCCACCACACCGGCCAGTGCGGTGGGTATTCTCCCCCTTCGACCGAAGGGAGTCCGTATGGAAAGGGGGAGTTAGAGGGGGTCTATGGTAACTGAAGTTAGAGGATTGTTAATAAAAAAGAAACAAAAAACGAGTTTAACCGAAAGGTGCAGAGCACCGAAATATCAATGCACGGAAAATACTGTAATGACTTTAAAAGCCTTGCATTAAAAACTGAAAAATGAATCATATTGGATTGTTATACACAAACAAAAAAACATCACTAATGACGAAAATACAAGCTAATATTAATTTTCGTCAATAATGTATTATCTTTGCCTGAAAATAGTAGGATGATAGAAAGAAAAACATATCTGAAACGGCTAAGGCAACTCAAAGACCAGAATTTAATAAAAGTTATTACCGGGATAAGGCGGTGTGGAAAATCAACTCTTTTAGAAGCTTTTAAAAATGAGTTGCTATCGGGTGGAATTGCACCTAAAAATATTATTTTTCTCAACTTTGAAGAGCGAGAAAATTTGCACCTTACAAATTGGACAACACTTTATGATGAAATTATAGAAAAAGTAAACCCGGAAGAGATGTACTATATCTTCTTAGATGAAGTACAAATGATTGATAATTTTGAGAAATTAGTAAATAGCCTATACACCAAAAAGAATATTGACCTATATGTTACGGGGTCTAATGCCTACTTACTGTCAAGCGAATTAGCGACTCTTTTGACAGGAAGGTACATCGCTATAAACTTGTTGCCATATTCATTTAGAGAATATGTTTCGGCATACAAGGATGAAAAGAATACAGACCGATTGTTCCGAAAATTCATCAATGAGAGTTGTTTCCCAGAAGCAGTAACACTTTCTCAAAACAATGAAAACTTGGTAAATGATTATCTTCAGTCAATATATGACACAGTAATAATAAAAGATATTTCTCAGCGTCATAATTTACGAAATATTCACAACTTGCACCGTATTGTAAGTTTTTTGTTTGATTCTGTTGGGTCTTATGTTTCTCCGACAAATATCGCTGCCCAATTAAATCACAACTCATCAAAGAAAATTTCACATAATACCATAATAAAGTATTTAGATTATCTTACTCAATCATATATTTTATATGCTTCACCTCGCTATGACATAAAAGGAAAAGAATTACTTTCTACTAACGAGAAATATTATATTGTTGATTTAGGATTAAAAAACATTACAGCTACAAATAAGTATGATGCTGATTTAGGGCGCAAGCTTGAAAATACAGTTTACTTTGAACTCTTAAGACGTGGTGGAAAAGTTTATGTGGGAAAACATAACGATAGAGAAATTGACTTTGTGGTGCAAAAAGCAAATAATGAGAGAGAATATTATCAGGTAGCTTTTACTGTAAATGACGAAAAAACATTTAACCGTGAGATTTCGGCATTCGACAAAATAAAAGATAATTACCCTAAGTTTCTTCTAACACTTGATTTTGATAATACAAGCATAAATGGTATTCAAAAAATAAATGTTATTGATTGGTTGCTAGAATAAAAGATTATAGCTTCGTAATCGGCAACTATTCATAGCCAAACCGGTAAAAAGCAATATGTCGATTTTTCAGCAACCCCTAAGTAATTACGAAATTGTTCATAACACAAATCTTTATTAATTATGTTACAAATTGGTTTTATTCGCGAAAATAGTGAAACAGTGATCAGCAGGTTGAAGATCAAAAATTTTGACGCTGCGGCATTAGTTGCCCGGATATTAGAAACCGACGAAAAACGGAGACAGGCCCAGACACAGCTTGACCAATACCTGGCCGAGGCCAACAAAATAGCAAAAAGCATCGGGCAGCTTTTCAGCCAGGGCAAAAAGGATGAAGCTAATAAAATGAGGTCCCGCTCTGCTGAAATCAAAACACAAACAAAAGCTCTAAGCAGTGATCTTGAAAAATATAGTTCGGCCTTGCATGAATTGGTGGTCCAATTGCCCAACCTGCCCCACATTTCGGTACCGCCGGGCAAATCTTCCGACGATAATGAAATAATTTACCAGGAAGGCGACATCAACGAAAAGGGGGATACCGATCTTCCCCATTGGGATTTGGCCAAAAAACACAACATCATCGATTTTGAACTGGGCAACAAAGTTACCGGGGCCGGCTTCCCATTTTATCGCGGAAAAGGCGCCAGGCTCCAAAGGGCCTTGATCAACTTTTTTCTGGAAGAAGGCATTAAAGCGGGCTACACCGAATACCAGCCCCCCCTGCTCGTAAACGAAGATTCGGCTTACGGAACGGGCCAATTGCCCGACAAGGAGGGCCAAATGTACACCGTGCCTGTCGATGGGCTTTACCTTATCCCCACGGCAGAGGTCCCTATCACAAACATTTACCGCAATGTGATACTTAAAGAAAATGATTTCCCAATAAAAAATGTGGCCTATTCAAACTGCTTCAGGCGCGAGGCCGGGTCGTGGGGTTCGCATGTGCGTGGCCTCAACAGGTTGCACCAGTTCGACAAGGTGGAAATTGTCCAGATAAGGAAACCTGAAGAGTCATACCAGGCCCTGGAAGAGATGCGCGAATATGTTGCCTCACTGTTACGAAAACTGGGGCTTCCATTCAGGATTGCCAGGCTTTGTGGTGGTGATGTGAGTTTTACCTCGGCACTTACCTACGACTTTGAAGTATTTTCGGAAGCACAAAAAAGGTGGCTCGAAGTAAGTTCTGTTTCAAACTTTGAGGACTTCCAGGCCAACAGGATGAAACTCAGGTACAAAACAAAAGAGGGCAAATCCATCCTCGCACATACCTTAAATGGCAGTGCACTGGCTTTGCCACGTATTGTTGCCGCCCTTCTCGAAAACAACCAAACCGATGGGGGCATAAGGATCCCAGAGGTACTTGTTCCTTATACCGGGTTTGAATTTATTTAGTATCTGTTAGTAAAGTAACCAAAAATCCGATTAACGATCCATACGGACAAGTTTGAAGATTAACGATTTTTGATTTGAGAATTGGTAGAACGTCAGACAAATCAAAAATCATATATTCCCGCACGTGCGGGATTAATCTGAAATCACAAACCATCGACTTTGTGGACAGACTCTTCTTTTTGACTTTCATGGAAGAGTTTAGAGATTAGATGACAGAAGTTAGGGAAATCCACATCAAAGGTCACACATCTTATTTCTGACTTCTTATATCTATTTTCCGGGTTTTTTATCTGTGCAAATCTGAGAAATTTATGGCGTTTGGTCCTTGGCGTTTTTCATAATATCATTGAGTCCGGTCTAAAAAGCCCTTTTTTGCCGCGAATGCGTTAATATTATTTTCTAATTATCGCATAATCACGTATTTGAAAATAGTAAAATTTCGCTAATTTTCAAAAACTTCGTTTTTAGACCGAACTCACCATTCAATTGTTACAAACACTCCATCACTCCATCTTTCCATTTTCCCACCTTTCCATTTTTCATACCTTTGCTGCCGCAAAAAATCATAAAAACATACTAAAAAGCATATCGGCCTGTTTTATTTTCTAATCCTGAAAAAACATGAATAAATTCAACTTCATCATAATATTTTCCCTGGCAATTGGCCTAAGCATTGGAAGTTTTGCCCAAACAATACCCACCTTCCCGAAAGCTGATGATGTGTTCGGCAAGAAAAAAGCAAAACCAGACCAGGAAAAATTAGCTGCCGAGTATTTAAAAAATAAAGAGTTTGAAAAGGCGGCAGAACTTTACGGGAAACTTTTTGAAGAAAAGCAGACACATTTTTTCTACACCTATTATATATATTGTCTCTTCGAGCTACAAGATTACAAATCAGCCCTGAAAGTTGTCAGAAAACAAATCAGGAACAACCCCGACAGGTTGCGGTACATGGTTGATGAAGGGTATATTTACACACTTTCGGGCGAACCAGACAAATCAAAGAAAATTTTTGATGAGGCATTCGACAATATCACCCCTAATGCAAACCAAATCAAAGGACTTGCCAATGCCTACAAATACAGGGCGCAAACCGATTATGCCATCCGCACTTACTTAAAAGGCAGGAAAATCCTTCAGGACGATCAATTTCATCTTGAACTGGCGAGCATCTACAAGCAACTTGAAAACTATGACGAAATGGTTATAGAATACCTTGATCAGATTGAGATTGATCAATCCCGGTTGAAAACCGTGAAGGGCAGGTTGCAGTCGGCCTTAAATGATGATCCTGAAGGGTTGATCAATGATGCACTGCGGACCGAGCTGCTTAGGCGGATACAGAGGCATCCTGAAACAATCATCAATTCGGAGATGCTGATCTGGCTTTCGGTGCAACAAAAAGATTTCAACATGGCACTCATCCAATCCAAATCACTCGACCGACGGTTGCAGGAAGATGGATCAAGGATACTGGAACTGGCAAACCTTTGCATTTCCAACGAAAGTTATGATAATGCCATCGACGCATTTAATTATCTCCTGGACAAAGGTGCCGACAGCCGCTATTATTTAGATGCAAAAATTGGTATCCTGAATGCCAGATATCTAAAAATTACCAACAGGTACGATTACACCCATCAGGATTTACTCGACCTGAAAAGTGAGTACCAAAAAGCACTTGTTGAATTTGGGGAAAATTCCTCCACTGTACAAATCATGAAATATATGGCCCATTTGCAGGCTTTTTATCTTGATGAGATAGATGAGGCCATTGATCTCCTGAACAAAGCAGTGGAAATGCCAGGGGTGAAGCCGGCATTAAAAGCAGATTGCAAAATCGAATTGGGCGATATCCTTCTGTTTTCAGGTAGTGTGTGGGATGCAACCCTGCTCTATTCTCAGGTTGATTATGACTTTAAGAACAATCCCCTGGGCCATAAGGCAAAATATAAAAATGCAAGGCTTTCGTATTACATCGGCGAATTCGGCTGGGCCAAGGCACAACTCGATGTTTTGAAGGCCGCCACGTCAAAACTCATTGCCAACGATGCCATGGACCTTTCGCTCCTGATAAGCGACAATATTGATATGGACAGTTCCTACACGGCGTTAAGATATTTTTCAAAAGCCGATTTGCTTGTTTACCAGAATAAACCGGATGAGGCACTTTTGACTTTGGATTCCATACAGATGGTCGCACTCTGGCACCCATTGCATGATGAAGTACTTTTTAGCAAAGGGGAGATCATGCTGAAAAAAGGTGAATTTACGGTGGCAGACAGCTTATTCGCCAAGGTAGTTGACATGTACCCTGAAGATATACTTGCCGATAATGCCCTGATGATAAGGGCCGATTTGAACGAACGGCAATTTGGTGATAACCTTAAACAACAAACATTGATCTCAGTTAGACCAAAAAAAAGCCTGGGGCAGCATTTTTTGAAAGATGAAAACATTGCCCGGAAAATTGTGGATAGCCTTCAATCCACAAGTTGTGTGTTGGAGATTGGGCCAGGGATGGGGGTGCTTACCAAATATCTGATCACCAAAACCGATAATCTGAAACTCATCGAAATCGATCCCGAATCTGTGGAATATCTTTCCGGTACTTTTCCTGAGCTTCAGAAAAACATTATCCAGGCCGATTTTTTAAAAGTGAAACCGGATGAAATTTTTAATCGGCAATTTTCGATTATCGGAAATTTCCCATACAACATCTCCAGCCAGATATTTTTCAAGGTAATCGAAAACCGGGAAATGATCCCCGAAGTTGTTGGCATGATACAAAAGGAGGTGGCCGAGAGGCTCGCATCTCCACCGGGAAATAAAACCTATGGAATCCTTTCGGTAATACTTGGGGCATTTTACGATATTGAGATATTGTTTTCGGT
>NIVA01000072.1 GCA_002254335.1 Bacteroidetes bacterium 4572_114
TCGGTCAGGCAAAATGCTACCAATCTGGCCCAATCAACCGTAAATTATATTGAAGGTGTTTTGCATGCTGCCGAAAAAATCCCACAAAATATGGCCCCAATAATCGAAACCACAAATTATGATGAGGCATCGATCGAGAGCTTTTTAGAACTGATAGTAAACCACAATAATGAAATTTTTGGTTCCTGTGTTGCATTCGAACCTTATGGGCATGATGCCGAAAAGAAGTATTTTGCACCTTATTCTTATATGGAAGGGGATTCAGTTTCTTATAAAGTTTTGGGCAATAGTAAATATGATTATTTTAACTGGGATTGGTACCGGATACCAAAGGAATTGAACAAGCCGGTTTGGACTGAGCCTTACTATGACGAATATGGCGGAAATGTAATCATGTCAACCTATTCGGTGCCATTTCATAACCATCAAGACCAATCGGAAACATTTAGGGGGGTTATTACGGTTGATATGGATTTGAGTTGGTTAAGCAGCGTGATAGACTCGCTGAACATAATTAATGGTGGCTATGCATACCTCCTGTCGAAACAGGGCACATTTCTTTCATTTCCTGATAAATCGTTGATAATGAACGAGAGCATTTTTTCGCTGGCCGATGAATACAACAACGAAGAATTGCGAAGGATTGGCCATGAAATGATTAACGGAAAGACCGGTTTTGTAAAATTCAAGCCCCGGGAGCTGGAAGATGATGCATGGCTATATTATACCCATTTGCCTTCCAGCGGTTGGTCTATTGCAATAGTTTTTCCTGAAAAGGAGCTACTTGCCAATTTGCATAATCTTTTTATGGCACTGGTGGCACTTGCATTGGGAGGGGTAATTTTGATTTTTATTGTGATAACTGTGATATCTAACCGTATAACACGCCCCATTGAAAAGCTGGCAAAAGTTACTGCCAATTTTGGGTTGGGCAATTTTGACGTGAAGTTGCCAAAGGTCTGGCACAACGATGAGATTGGCCAGTTGACCGGTTCTTTCGATTCAATGAGGTTGGAGTTGAAAAAATATATCAAAAACCTAAAAGAGACAACTGCTGCAAAAAACAGGATTGAGAGTGAGCTAAAAATTGCGCACGATATCCAACAGGGGATTATCCCAAAAATTTTCCCACCCTTCCCCGAACGCGAAGATGTTGACCTGTATGCAGTGTTGGACCCTGCAAGGGAAGTGGGCGGTGATTTATATGATTTTTTCTTTCTTGACGAAAAAAACCTGGTTTTTGCCATTGGGGATGTTTCAGGAAAAGGGGTCCCGGCATCATTGTTCATGGCAATTACCCGCACACTGCTCAGGGCCAAGGCTGTTGGTAATATTTCAGCAAGAGAAATTGTAACCGGTATTAACAAAGACCTTTGCCTCGGTAACGACAATGCCATGTTTGTAACATTTTTCCTGGGTATCCTAAACCTCGGGACCGGTGAGATAGATTTTTGTAATGCGGGCCATAATTACCCCTTTTTGTTAAGGGCCGGGAAGGCCCCTGAAATGCTCAACCAAACCCATGGCACACCACTTGGCTTATTTGAAGATATGGTTTATAAATCAGGAAAACTTACAATTAATAAAGGTGATACACTTGTTCTATACACTGACGGTATCCCGGAAGCCATGGATGTGAAAGGAAACCTGTTTGGTGACCCGAAACTGGAAGCTATTCTTGAGGGTTTCAATGCGGGTGATCCCCCTGATATAATAACAAACAAATTAGTGGATGAAACCAAAGCCTTTGCCGCCGGGGCCGAGCAATCTGATGATATCACCATACTTGTTTTAACATATTATTTAAACAGGGCCTCTTCTGAAAGACAGAATGAAATGGAACTTGAAATTTCAAATAATGTTGAAGAGATTTTTAAGGTGAATGAGTTGATAGACAAGGCCTGCGAAACCTGGAATATCGACCGGGCACACGGGCATAAAGTTAACCTTGCCCTCGAAGAGATTGTTTCAAACATCATAAATTATGGCTTTACCAATGGTGAAGGGCATTTAATAAAACTTTCAATTAAATTGATGGGGGACATAGTTCGTATAACTATAATTGATGATGCCAAAGCCTTCAACCCCCTCGAAAAAGAGGATCCCGATTCATTGGATAAACCCATCGAAGATCGTGAAGTTGGCGGGCTAGGTATCTATTTTGTGAAACAGTTTATGGATCATGTAGAATATAGGCGGGAGAATGGGAAGAATATTTTGATCATTGAAAAAAATATAAGGGAATAAGAGATAAAGCACAAATCTCAAATCTCAAATCTCAAAGCACAAATCTCAAAGCACAAATCTCAAAATCCAAAGCGAGCATAAATGTTCAAAGGTTAAAACTTATCCAGTTGTTAAAATTGACTTCTGAAATGAAACATAGTTGTATGAACCAAGGTAATACTGATGGGCGGATATTGAAATATTATATTAATTTGATCCCGTACGTACGGGATGGTGATGTGCAAATCCAGACGGACGGACTATGTCCGTTTGAAAATGAAAGCCTTACGGGGAATTTGAAAAAACTGACGCAGGTTGACACGGATAAAACGGATTAAAAATCCGTTCGACCAGCGAAAATCTGCATCTGAAAATATCGTTAACATGCTAGCATTAGTGTCTTTTTAAGAGCCTATTGTCCATTAAATCATATTTCTTCTTATTTTGAACTTTGATTTAGCAGAAATAATTAAGACATCAAACGGTAATTATTTGGAAGCTACTGAAAAAAAACAGGCCAATGGCCTATATGATATCTGGCTCAATAAATTCGATTAAAACATGGAAGATGTACCCTTCGACACTACCCAACATGTTTACTACAGCCTCTGCCCCCACACCATACAATCGGGCACCATAGATTTAACCGATTGCCTTATTATAACAGACATTGGCGAACTGCCCGGCCCAATACTACGAAAGCCTACGGTGGATACCCATAAAAGCCTACCCAAACCCGGTGCGGGAAGGAAAGGTTACCCTGGAGTTTGAAAATACAAAGCACCACCAATTCATGGAACTCCGCTGCTACAACAATTTTGGCCACGAAATACACTGGCAAAAGATTTATAAAGGGCAGCAGGATATCGATGTTGATGTTTCGGCATGGGGAAAAGGTGTTTATATTGCCGTAATTTATAGCAACGGCGGTGTCATGGGGAAGGTGAAGTTTGTGGTGGAAGGGGGAGGAAGGTAGAGGTTAGAAAGTAGAGGTCAGCAGATCAAACATCGTACATCAAACATTGAATATCTAACATCCACCGACCTGACAGTGTTCGCCGGACCTGTCAGCGTCAAAAGGGAATGTTGAACATCGAATTTTTATTGCTTAATTGAGATTAACGATTTGCAACACTATTCAGCAGTCAACAGTCAACAGTCGGCAAACCCGAAACCTCAAACCTCAAACCTGCCAACGAAAGACCTGGAAGGTTTCATCCCTGCCAAACACATACTATTTGCAAAGGGACTAACATTTTTAACGGCCAAACCTTCCAGGCCTCTGCCTCCAGAAACCTGGAACTTGAAACCCGAAACCTCAAACCTCACCCCCCCACAAAAGCAACATGGCCTTCATCAATGCCCTACCGCAAACTCAATTTCCTCTTAAAAGCACCCTTCTCAGAAACCAATTCTACAATATAAACCCCTCTGGGATGGGCTGTAAGGTCGATAACTTTGTTGATGCCTGTACCATCAGGACTAACAGATTGTTGGTAAACCACCCTGCCAAACATATCAATCACCTTTAAGGAACATCCACCAACTTCAATTGAATTGGAAGTTATGGTAAAAATGCCGGCACCAGGATTTGGGTAAATTGAAAACCTGCCTTCATCAGCAGTAATATCATCAATGGCAGTAATATCCAAAATACTTACATCATCGAAGGCAAAATCGCCACCCTGGCCCCCACCGGTAATACCGCGAAACCTTATGCCGATAACCTGGCCGACATATGGGGAGAGGTCCACCTCAAGATATTTCCATTCATTGCCACGGTTGCCAACAATGGGTTCAACTGCATCTGATATCAGGTCGGAACCCGCAAAAACATCAACATGGAACCTCCCAATATCCGAACCCCAGGCATGGTACCACAACGACATTGACGGGCTAACGGCACTGGTGAGGTCAACACATGGCATGGTAACAATAGACTCTTTGTAGAAACAAAGCACCGATGGCTCGATATAAAGATAATGTCCATCCCCGGTGCCCTGAGTGTGGTCATAGGCCGGCCCGGTGCCGCCGGTGGAAGTGCTACCGCTGTAAACCCTCCAGTCGCTCATGTCGAACACCTCATTGGTAAGGTTTATCCAACCTCCCTCCAGTGGACAAGTATATAGCTCACACATCGGCACGGACAGGCAATTTTCCCAACTGTCAAAAGTCTGCTTATTGCCCGGGTACCACGAAGAACCTTCAATAACTTCTATTGGGATTTCGAGCATATCGTTATCAGGGTTTTGGTCGGGGGGATAATCTATCCATGTTTTTAACTGATAGGAACCAATGGAAGAAATATCAATACTTTGGGCGAATGCATAAAAAAGGAGTGAATCCGGTTCAATGACCCCGATATATGATTCAGTGATGACATCGCCACCATCAAGCTGAAAAGAGAAATCAGGATTGGTTATCGGTTCCAGGCCATAATTTTTTACCTTGACCTTGACCGATAGTTCAGAAACGTCCATGCATGACTGGAATATGCCCCATTCGGCAGTGGGCACCGAAACCATCAGGGCATCCACTTCGTTGCAACCGGATGTACCGGGGGTTTTCTCAACGGCAATTGCCCTTTGTCCCTGCACATCATTTTCGCCGATGGCACGGACACTAAACCAGTAAGTTCCTGATGAGCTGATATTTTCAACAATAAACGAATTTATGGTAGTTGTGCCAATAGGCTCCATGTATTTTTCGCCCAACATAAAAACTTCATAGGATGTTGCCCCAAACACTTCAATCCAGCTCAGGTGAAGTGCGCCCGTACAAGCCCAATCCACCTGAAGGTTTTCCGGTACGCCAATAATCGAAAATGGCTCGATACTCTGACCAACGGATTCTCCACGTGAAACCCTGACAAGTGCATGGCCGGTCACGGCGGTAGGCGTGGTCCAGTTGTAATACCTCAAACTTCCGTTATAATTATCTGAGAGCAAAACCCAGTTTTCACCATTGTCCAAAGAATATTCTATAGTAAATGGTTCATCGTCACCATAAGCATCCCAGCGGATTGTTTCATCTTCGCCCGGTGCCATTGTTTCACCACCTATGGGATAGGTCAGGGTTACTCCGTCAGGGATATATTCATAAATAATAAAATATTGTTGCGGCCCCTGCGGCACAGTAACACCATCAACAGTCAGTGTATAAGTGCCGGCTTCCGGATAATCGAGTGTTACCTGTTCAACATTGTTCCTGTCGTCGGCCCCCCTTTCGGCATCTTTGTCCAGGCTGTCGGGATGGGGAAAATGATTGAGCACCCATGGCTCCCACACAACGGATGCGGGATCAGTAACGGTGATGTCCAGGTTATTTACAAGTGCCCAATTGCTGTTTACCGATGCAAAATAGTCGGTCCAATAAACCATGACCCGCATTTGGGCTGTATTTTCCGGCACCTCAAATTGATGGGCAATAACCTCCCCCTGCTCAATCGTGGCCGAATCGTACCTATTATCTTCAATAACCTGCACAGCACGCAAAGCATTTATCCTTCCCCATCCAAATTTAAAATCAGGGCCTGGGTTGCCCAAGTCTTCAGCAGTATTTAGCAACAATGATTTCATCAGGCCACCTGCCGGTCCTTCGCCGGTAATTTCTCGATAAGCCTGGTACAGCTGCGCCAATGTCCCGGAAGTCCCCGGACATGACATGGAGGTACCTGATTTATAAGTATAACTATTTGGGTTTGTGGTAGAATACACACTCGACCCCTTAGCTGCAAGGTCAGGTTTTATGCGCCCGTCATGGGCAGGGCCGCGGCTGCTGGAACTCGATAGTTCGTCCTGATAATTTAGGTTGGCCACCGCTATCACATTTTTTGCCACTTTATGGCCACCTGTGATATTCCCCCATCCTGGCCCGGCGCCATAACCACAATCGGAACCACCATCATTCCCTGCCGAAAAAACATGCATCAACGAACGGTAATTCCTTATCTGCTGGTCCATTGTCCGGCAAAGTGTTGTATAACCCGCATTGCAACCGTTGCTATAGGAGGTTGATGTTATGCGGATATCATAAGTATTATAATGATTTGGGATATTCGTAAATCCGGGATATTGTGGGGCAGCCCCATAAACATATAAAGTTGCCCCAAATGCATTGCCTTTTGCTTTGGGGTCGATATTGCCGGCCCCCATGATGATCCCGGCGCAGTGGTCGCCATGGTCGCCATAATTGTAACTAAGGAATTGTGCCCCGATCCTGCCCTCGTAGTCGATGTGGGGGCCAATCATGCCATCATCCTGGAGCATTACGCTTACCCCGGTACCATCATAATGCCTTCCGGCATTAAAATCTACAGCTATGGCATTGCCCCTGTGCAAAGTGCGGCCTGTATAATTTTCAGGTTCGGGCGTTGGATATACCGGCTCAACAAAAACCACAAAAGGCAATGCTGCCAATGAGCGGATTTGTCCGGTGGTGGCCAATAAATGTACATAACCGCCATCGTCATCACGCCGGAGAATTATATAACCGGCATTTGTAAGCGCATTTACCGCAGCATCAGAATCAATATTCGAATAATAGCTCACCATTAATTCCAGGTTTTCGGCACCATGAAATGCATAATCAGGGTAGCTCTCATCATAAAGCATGGGGGCAAGCTTAAAATCAACATCCACATCAATGATGCCCCTGATTTCATACGACGACAAATCAGCCGGGTCTAGCTTTTCACCAATAGATGCAAAATAGGTAAAATGTGGGATATAATCCAACAATTCAACCCCATTGGCTTTTAATTGTGCTTTAATTTCATTATCAGGAATTTCATAAAACTGGATAAGTTTATAGGCTTTTCCTTCAAAAACCTGCTCCAGCCGTAAAGAAAAAGATGAAATAAACTCCCCGAAATTTTCATCCGGCACTACCACCACATTTTTAAAATGCAATTGGTATTTTTCATTTTGCCCAGCAGCAAAAGTGTTAAAGCCTGGGGCACACAGTATCAACAAGCTTAAGAGTAACGTTAGAGTAGTTTTTCGTTTTGCCATAGTTTAATAGTTTTATAAATTGAGTTTCAAAATTAGTAATCTCCCAAAAACAAACACAGTTTTAGCAACATTGTTAACGGAGTTTAAAAACTTTTAATATGACAACCATAAACCCAAACCGGCAAGTTGTGGGTTTATGATAAAATAATTGTGCAAAGATGTGAGCATAAAAAAAAAGCCGGGCAATTATTCCTGATTATTTCACAAATATATCTGTGGTTCATATTCAAGGTATTTCCTGGGGTCAGGCAACTGGTTGAACTTTTGCCCAAGTTCAGGGAAATACCCCTCATGGGAATGCACCAACTGCGGTAAAAATATACGCCCTTCGTATTTTTCAAGTTTTTGGGCCAATCCCTTTAGTTTGGCTTGCCTGTCGTGTGTTTTTTTACTTTGCCATTTGGAAGCCGAAAGGGCACACTTTTTTTTTTCTTTTTCTTTTAAAATACCTCGTAT
>NIVA01000073.1 GCA_002254335.1 Bacteroidetes bacterium 4572_114
AAGTTCAAAAAGAAATACATGAAACGGGTGGACAAATTCCTGAAAAAGAATGGGGACAACATGATTTACATTTATGGTGAATTTGATCCCTGGTCGGCACCGGCATTTGTGCCAATTCCCGGGAAAACCAATGCACTGAAGGTCGTTAAACCCGGTGGGTCGCACATAACAAGGATTAACAATTTGCCTGATGATCAAAAGAAAGTGGTCCTGGATACTTTGGGAAAATGGTTGGGGGTTGAAGTTGTTAGTGAATTGGAGTGATGACGGGTGACGGGTGACGGATGTCAGGTGACGGGTGTTGTGTGACGCGACGGGTTGACTTTGAATTGAAGACAGCCCACAACCAAAAGGAGCCCGAGTGGATGGGCCTGTATAGATGGGGGTTCATACGAGGTCTCAATCATTGCTATTATACCTTTTTAAACCGGGCTTATTAAAACTGTAATGGTACTATTTTATCTTATTTGTCAGGATTGGCATCCTCAGCTTCGGGATATTCAAAAGTATGCAAAATGGCCTCCACCTGCCGCAAAAGGTCTTTTTTGTCCTGTCCGGGATTGTAAACATAACCAAGCAGGGTCACCACCCTGTTGTGGCGTTCGTCAACCGTTGTATAACTAATGAACGGCCCGCCCATAAAGTCGCCTTCCACTTCCCATATACCGCGCATCTCTACGGCAAAGGCACCATTAAATTCAATCTGTTTTGCTACCGGTGGATCGAACATACTGACTTTCATGTAAGAACCTGCACTTGGGCCGGGGATGTGTTTTTTTGTCACCGAATCCTGCACGTGGATAATTACTTCAGGGTTAAAAGCGGTCATTTCATCATAGGGATAAAAATAGATGGCAACCGCCTGGCTAAATTGCTCTGCCTCGCGGCGTAACCAGATGAAATCCTTTGTTTCGGTAGCTACATAAAAGCTTTTCGGGAAACGCATGGACACATCAAATTTATCAACCAACCTGTTCCTGAAACTGTAATCCTCTATTGCATCAAAAGCACGGGAAACACGTCGCCGTTCGTTTTCGTTAAAAAATTCGATGAATGCTTCCTTGTTTTCAGCAAATTCGGTAAAAAACTGCTCGCGGTCCGGAACGGTCATTTTTATCACACGTTGTGGTGAAGCCCAAAGATCTTTCCTGGTTTCCAGGATGGGTTTATCAATTTCAGGATCCACATCAACAATAAAAATATTGTGATGGGGCTTAAACATCTCACCAAAATTAGGATCGGGGATATGCGCCATACTATACATGCTTTCGGGCTGGGGCAGGCCAGCCAGTTCCTGGCCAAAAAATTCCTTGATCTCTTTTCCCATTAGCCCTTCCCAATCGGCTTTACTGTTGGTAACGACCAATAGTTCGTTGGTTTTGCCAGTTGAAGGTTTTAGCCCGGAACTTTTAAAGTCACATGAAGTGAAGGCAATAGAAATTAAAGCTATCAGGATAGCTAACCATGTAATGCTTTGAGAATTTTTCATTGATTTTTATTTTTTTAGACGCAAATAACGAAGCTCAATATGATTTTCGGCTACCTGCGTAATGATAGACAAAACGAAGAAAAATTGCCGCTAAACTTGTCCGTATGGATGCGCGAATTTATAAATAGTTGATAATTATTAGTGTCCAATTTCATAAGGGTAGCCTGATTTTCTATCAGCAAAAATTTCCACAACCTGAAACTTGAAACCTGAAACCTGAAACCAAAAAAGATCAACTAACCGTTGCCACCTTGAGTTTTTGCCCGGGCTTTAGCCTGCGGGTGTTTGTGATATTATTTAACCGCTTAATTTGACTAACGGTAACCCCATCGTATTGTTTTGCGATATCCCATAAAGTGTCGCCGGATTTTACAACATAATAAATGTATTTTACGCTGCCCGAGGCGGTTTGAACTGTTTCGGTAGTAGATTCACCATTTGTTGCCGGTTTATAGACGATGAGTTTTTGTTTTGGAAAAATTTTAGATGATTTCATGTTGTTCCATTGCATAAGGTCGGTGGTGGTGCAGCGGTATTTTTTGGCAATAAGGCCTAGGTTTTCACCATTTTTAACGGTATGGTACGATTGTTCGACCGATCTTTTAATAGATGATGATTTACCGGAACTTTTATATTTCGCATTGGGATTGGCATAAACAATAATTTTTTGGCCCGGGTAAATGGTCGATCCCCTGAGGTTGTTCCACGATTTTAAATTAGATACCGATGTGTGGTAACGCCGGGCGATGTGGCCTAAAGTTTCACCGGGCCTCACATAATGGATATCCCTCTCTTTGGCTTTTTTGATTTGGGCAAGCAGCTTTTCCCTTTCAATCCCATTTTTTGTTTTATAGTTATAAATCTCCTTTTCGTTTGACACAAACCTGCCCACATCTTTCCTCGGCAGGCGCAGGACATAAGTACTTTTATCATTTGCAGGGATGATGCCCATTTTAAATGACGGGTTGAGGAATTCGATGTCAGCCATAGGGATATCCAGAAATTCGGATATCTGGTCGAACGAAAGTACATCATGCACATGAACGGTATCGATGCCATTGTATAAAATCCCGGGATCGACCGGGAAGAGGTTGTGTTCGGCAGCAAAATTCATCACATAATTAACTGCAATAAACGCCGGTACATAGCCACGGGTTTCCCTGGGAAGAAATGGCCAGATAGCCCAGTAACTCTTAACACCACCGGCCCTTCTGATGGCTTTATTAACATTACCCGCACCTGAATTATATGCTGCCAGTGCCAACGACCAATCCTGGTAAATATCGTGGAGGTCCTCCAGGTGGCGACAAGCGGCAATGGTAGCTTTGTAGGGATCGTAGCGGTCGTCAACATAAGAAGTTACCTGTAGCCCATAAGCTTTTCCTGTCCGGTACATAAACTGCCACAAGCCCTTTGCCCCGGCACGTGACCCGGCTTTTGGATGAAGTGCCGACTCTACAACGGCCAGATATTTCAATTCAAGTGGCAGGCCGTATTCATCCAAAATTTCTTCAAACATTGGGAAATAAATTTCGGAAAGGCCCAGCATCCTTGATGAAAGCGGCCTCTTTTTTACAGCGTAAAGATTAATAAAACTCTTAACGGTTGTATTAAAAGTCAACTCAAAAGGTGTCTGCCCGTTCAGGTAAGCAATCCTGGCTTCATAAACCGAATCAGAAAATTGAGGGATTACATCCGGGCCATAACGGTACACATTTAATTGTGCCGTATCGGTAATAAAATATTCATCGCTAAAGAATTTAATATTTACCAAACTGTCTAACATGGCAATCGCCGGTGTACTTCGAAAAACATCTTCGGAAAGGCCGGGATCGTTAAGGTTATTGAGGGATGTAAACCCTAAGGAGTCATCAAAATGAACTGATCCCAACAGGGCGGATGAATCTGCGCTTAGGTGGCTAAGAGTGTCAATCTTGTACTCCAATGTATCAAAATTGGAATATACCTGTATCCAGGCGAGGGCACATATGAGGGTGATGAAAGAATTTTTAAACATACGTATTAATAGCTGTTAATCAGTAATAAAAGGTTAAACAAATTGTAATAAGAGACATCAAAAGGATAACTACTTTTAAGAACTGGCAAAGTTATTGTTTTTCTTATTTTACCAGCAAATAAATAATTAATTATGACACATAAATCTTTATCCGAGATTGAATCATTGGTTTATAGAACGATGTTTTATGACGAGTTTCTGGAGGAAAAATTAGAGGAATCCCTCAATCCGATTTTCAATTTTCCAGGAAATGTACCAGGTGAATTTTATACCGAAATAAAGCATTTGCTTTATCAGGTTTCGGGTATTGAAAAATCTGCAAATTTTGGTTATTTCTTTTATGAAAAAATGCACGATAACCCCTATCCGTTTTGCGAAGATGTTTTAAAAACCGCCACTTTTACCGAGCAATATTACAACCTTCACGATAAAGCATTAAAGTCCTATGTCCGCTCTTTCTTGATAAATAACCATACCGACCCTAAAATTATTTTGGAGTACGACCATATTATCCCAGAAGGACATGGTTCCCACTTCTTTGAATCTTTTGAACAAATTGAAAAAAACAGGCTAAAAAACCCTTTTCCCGTAAAGGCCGACCTGTTCAAAATATTGTTTTACGCTATAGACAACAATGAATTTCCAATGACACAAAAAAAAGCTGCCTGTGTTGTGGGTTATTTAAACATCGAAAAAATGATACCTGTTTTAATTGGCAAGGCCATTGCGCTTCTAAACATGCCAGGCCTTGATAAAGATAAAATAATGGTGTTGCTACATTTAGTTAAAAGTGTACAGATTATCAGCCCCGGATCTTTTGATGGAACTTTTTTTCAGTCTGTTGGTACTATGATCGATTCCACAGATAACGATCAACTTTTTGAGAATTACAATTCCTTTAAAGAAAATCACCGTGAAACCATCCAAAACCTTGCAGATTTTAGTTGATGTACCACTGCAATTTTACTTGATTCCATTTCGTTAATTAGCCTTCATAACACACATCATTGTTTCTATTTATTATGATTGCATACTTTTGTGGCCTTAATAAATAAAATAAATTTAGCTAATCAATAAAATTATGGAAATCAAATCCTACGAAAACCCATGGATACCTACCATTAAAGGTGTATTTTTCTTCCTTTTCGGAATTATGGCCATAACACAAACAGGGGCTTTTGCAACTCTGTCGGTATTTTTCGACATTCTGATATTTATGATCGGAATCTTGTTTTTGGCTGTTGCATTTCTGATCAAAGAAGCCAAAAACAAAAGCTGGCTCATCATTTCGGGTTTAACAAACCTGGGGTTTGGGATTTGGCTGGCCAGCAATTTTAATGGTTCAATAGAGTACCTTTCATGGATTATCATAATTTGGATCATCTATTCGATGATTTCTGATTTTATCGAAGCCGGGATACTTTTCAAAGCAAAAAACGCTTTGGGGGCTTTGTTTGTAATCAATGGGATCATTACACTTTTCTTCGCATATATTACTATCAATATCTTTAGGGACGCTACACCGCAACGGCTTGACTTTCTTGGGATAATGGCTTTGGTTATCGGGCTTATAAGCGAGTTGGCCGCCTACCTGTTCAGTAAGGCAAAAGATTGTACTGAAGATTAATCTGTAACCTGTCAGCGCCTCCATCACAAAACACATCAATTATCCGGCACTTAATTTAAAACCGGTATGATACCGTCCCACTTAAAAATGTCATATCTGTTATTCGGCCTTTGTGTGCCAAGCCATTTAAAGTTTTTAAGTTTCAGCTCTTGTTCCGGGTAACTGCTTTCGGGTATTAAATGGGCATCCGGCTTATCGTAATAAAAAATATCAGTTAGTTGCCGGTCGCCAATAATTATCGACATATTACTTGCCAGGGCTTTGTTTATGCCAATCAATGCGCCATCCTCCTCACGGACAAAATAAATGGTTTCGCTGTTACCCTGCACATTAATTTTATTTAGTTCATTATCTTCAAAATAACCTACCATATCCCTGCCCTTTATCTGATTGAATTTCTCAATATCAAATTTATCAGTAGAAATTATAAACGACAAGTTGGTCATTTGCATGGAATCAATCTTTTGGCCTGAACTAAATATCTTGATCTTGTTTGCGGTAAGTTGGTTTTCCTGCGTCCATAAAGCCGGCTGGCCAAACATGGATATTGTGGAATCGGCAAACATATAAACCAGCGAATCGCACATGCCCTGCATATCGGTTTTGTAATATTTGGTTTTGTAAAATGCCTGTAGGGCAAAAGGGCTTTGTAGGCTGTCGAAAATTAATTTAAGGGTATCTGAGTGCATGTACAGGCTGTCTTTTTTGTCGATAAATATGGCCTGGGCACTGTCGGTAATAAATGCGAAACCGTCCTGGCGGCGGTAATCGGCAAAATTTCCGGTGACTATCATGTTTTGCAACGAATCTTTGAGGAACACATTGCTGAAAGCCTGGCCAATCCCGGCTTCCTTATCGTAATAAATACTGTCTCCCGAAAGGTATTGCTCTTTAAAACTCAGGTAAGGATTTTGTCCATTTGGCCAAATTTTTAGTTTGGCCCTGTCAGATTTCGCATCATACCAGCCATCCTCGGCATAAAGCAATTCATCTTCCCCGGTAATGGTGGTCGGCCCCGATATGTCAGCAATTTCGGTGGCAGTATTGTATATCAACGAATCCGACACCAGGTGGTACTCAGGGTTATCAAATACCACATCCTCCTTAAAATAAATATCTTTCAAATCGGTGTAATAGTAGCCACGGCGGCTGGTAAGGACATTATCTTCGTTCACTATTTTTCCGCCGGTAGAGTAATAGGCAATCCCGGTGTTACGGCCGTAAATCAGGCGGTCGGTCGTAAGCGTGGCATCGTTGTCAACAAGTTTCACATTGCCTGTCATGGTCGCAACCCTTGTGTTTCCGCTGTAATCCAGTTCGTCGCTGTACAAGCTGAGGGTGTCACTAATAAAGATGTGCACATTTTTATAGGCCCTGAGGTTGTTTTGCGCAGAACTAAAAACGGCGCTGTCGCAATACAAATAGGCGCTGTCGTGCTCAAACACAACATTGCCAACAAAAATATTAAGCTCTACGCCATTAACAGTTTGCCCAATCAATTCATTGGCATCAATTAGGTTGATCTTGGTTTTTTTTTGGGCAAATGTTGAGGTGCTTACCAATGTTCCGGTAAGGATCAGCAGGATAAGAATGAAGTATTTTTTTAAATGTTCGGCCACGGGCAGGTTTAACTTTTATTGTGGGAATTTAATTTTATAAACTGGATGTTGGATGGTTTGTTGTTTTGGGGGACATTTGTAGGGTGGTCAATATCGGCTTTGGCTGTGGCAGGAGCGGGATTTTGAAACCATTAATTTGTCTGGTAAGACAAATTTTAAGTACAGTTAATATATTCATATTTGGCATTTTTCATTACTCGGTTTACATTTTGTGTGCGCAAAAAAACCAAGAGATAAGGTTTTTTGTAAATCATATAAAAAGTGTAAACTAATTTTGCTTATTATGATAAGATGCCTCATATTTAATACATTCAATCGCTTTTGCCATAACCATTATAGGCCCCGGTGTTCATTTCTTCTTTTTAGGAAGTAAAATCGATGAATTGAATTTAACAAGTTTTTCCCATTCAATAGCTCCACTATTATCACAGAATTCAATACTAAATTCACGGGTAAACTTGTTAATCATTTGGGAATAAGATTTAAGAAATTCGTCATTTTTTTCTTTGGCTTTATACCCCAAAGGTTCAATGATTTCAATATAAAGATCAAAATTACCTGAAATGAATTCCCAGAATGTTTGTCCACAATATTTAAAATAATCGCCTTTTGTTTTGTATTGATGTCTTTTTTGTGTCCTTCCATAGCAACAACCATTAACGGCAACAACATTAATCCTTGAACCTGTTGTCTTTAGGGTTTTTCTTGCGGTATTGAAGTTGTCAATCATTTTCTTTATTTGACTATCATTGCCCCAATTAGGGCCAGATTTTATTGAAACAACATAACGGGTGTTGTTGTCATCAAACTCCAAGTCAATACCCGTGATGCCCGATTTTCGACCATTGTAAACCTTGCTGTTTATAAATATGGCCACCAAATATGGTTTCTTCATTTGACGATATATGGGCATCCACCAATACTTTAATAATTTCTTGAGACGTCAATACATTTTTTGCCTTGAACAGGTATGGATTCTTTCGTTTGAGTACCTTTGATAAACTCAAATTATCAAGGCTTAATATTCTTTTCTCGTGAAAAATACCGATATTGACCTCAACGTACTGCAATACGTCCAACAGGTTTAGTTTTTTCATATATGCTATTTGGCTCAAATAATAATGATTCAACGGGATTAATTTCTCTCTCTACAAGATTATAATATTTTTCCACTATTTCAATACCGATTGAATTTCTCTTCATTTTATTTGCAACAATATTTGTAGTTCCCGAGCCCATAAAAGGATCAAGAACAGTATCCCCAACCTTAGTGAATAATTTAATAAACCATTCAGGAAGTCCTTCAGGGAAGGCAGCACTATGTTTTTTGTTATTACACTCAGTTGCGAGATGAATAACATTAGTTGGATACGCTTTATCTCGATTAATCCAATTTGAAATATTTTTCCCAAATCCACTTCCAACCTTAGATTCGTCCCGTGTTTTATCAGTGGTACTAAGATTTTTCAATCTGGTTTTCGCCCAATCGCCCATAGGAACCATTACTTCCTCTTGATACATTGAAAATTTCTTATCCTTATTGAATTGAATCAATCTTTCCCATGAATCACGAAAACGATTGGGCCATTTTCCTGGATATGAGTTTTTTTTATGCCAGATAAATTCTTCTGTCCATAACCAACCTTGTTTTCTCATTTCAATGATTAGTTCCATTACATAAGTACTTCGCTCTCCATTAACAACTTTTTCTTTAATATTGAGGACAAATGTTCCAGTGGGCTTTAAAACTCTTAATAACTGCTGAGTTATTGGCAAAAACCAATTAACATATTTATCAGGACGAATTCCACCGTAAGTATTTTTTCTCTGATCTGCATAGGGAGGTGAAGTAAATATTAAATCTACTGAATTGTCAGGTAGTTTTTTGAGTTCTTCTCTACAATCTCCTATAAATAAATCTGTTTTGATCTCCATTCTGCAAAGGTAATACATTGAAATCAGGGTTCAAAATTGGGTTTAGTTATTTTTTTATTTGTGGTCTCTACATTTGCTAATAATACGTTGAATTCAGAAATATCAACTCCTACTGAATTCTTTACTTTATAAACTCTTACACACATCAGAATTACACCTAAAATCCGCAGCCTACTTTCCCATGTAATAAAGCACCCAGGCATCCCGGTTGATATCTTCCCTTATTTTTTTAAGATGGTTATGTGCCGTATGAATATCGGGATAGGAGTCGTAGGCCACAGCTTCCATATTAATTTCTTCCCGTGGGATGATAAAGGGATCCTGCCCCTCGGCTTTCCACTTCTTTAACATGGCCCGGGCGTTCTCACCGTTTTCAAAACTCCCGATCACAATATGGAAATGATAATCCTTTTTTGATGTTATTGTAGCCTTAGTTTCCAGATTATTCAAGTTGGCACTGAAGTCTTCCATCTTTTTAATTTGGTCAACAGGATAAATATCATCAGGGTTGAAGTTTATTGCCAGCAGATAAAACTCCCTGGCCTTCTCATAATCCTTTTGATTGAAAAAATTATCTGCGGTTTGAATAGCGTCAGAATACTTTTGCTGTTTTTCTTTTTGCTTTAAAAGATTATCAATCTCTTCAAGTTTTTGCAATGGATATAACTCCTCTGGCTTAATAATCAAGGCCTCTTCATAAGAAGTTTTGGCCCCGCTGTAATTTTGTCCCGAATAATTATTATCAGCCTGCGCAATTGCTTTTTTATACTGTGCATTTTTGCTAAACATAAGGAAATAAACCAGTAATGAAATTAAAACAAGAATGGCAACAACACCTATTACTATTGTGAAAATTTTGGATGATATGTTCATAATCGATTAATTTAAGTTGAAAATATTTTATTTTTAAACAAAGGTAGTATAATAATTTGATTGCGAAAGATTTCAATACCCTGCACCTTTCGTTTCACCTACCATCTTTTTTCTACGTTTTTTTAGCCAATCCGGCTAAATTCCCTAAGCGGCTTGAAGTCGCTAAGGGAATAGAACGCGGCAGACCCACCTGTCCGCCCCTGCCCGTTCGGTCAGGCGGGCGTGCCGGTACGGACGGGAATGATGTAGTAGGGCAGGGATTGAATAAAATAGTTGATACATTTTAATTTTTATTAATTCTACATAATGCCAAATCCGAAAATTACTTGTACAGGTTTACCAAGTTTAACTAAATTTGGCCGCTATAAAAATGCAGGTAACATAAGATGAAAAAGAAATTTGATCCACAGAGAAATTACGAAGATACAAAGAAGCAAATAGGTTATGTATCACGCAAAAAGGCTGTCCAAAAAGATTACGACAGAATTGGTTTTATGTCGGGCCTTGAAGTGCACCAGCAACTGCTCACCAAAAAAAAGTTGTTTTGTAACTGCCCCGCCGGTGCTTACAACAAAAGCGATGATTACGATGCCGAACTGATCAGGCACATGCGGCCCACACTTAGCGAACTGGGTGAATACGACGGCACGGCACTGATGGAGTTCAAAACCAAAAAGGAGATTATTTATCGGATAAAAAATGCAACTACCTGTACTTACGAGGTGGACGACACGCCCCCTTTTCCGCTTAACCGTGAAGCCCTTGATATTGCCATAGAAATTTCATTGTTGTCGAAGCAGAATATCGTTGGTGAGGTGCACATCACCCGTAAACAATACCTCGACGGCAGCATCCCAACCGGCTTCCAGCGAACGGCCATTATTGGCGTAGAAGGCGAAATCCAACTAAAGCACAAAAAGATCAGGTTGATACAATTGAGCCTTGAAGAAGATTCGTGCAGGGAAATTTCCGACATCGGACATGTCAGGGTATTTAAAACCGACAGGTTGGGGATGCCGTTGATAGAGACTGTTACCTACCCCGATTGCTCAAATCCTGACGAAGTGATGGAAACCTGCGACTATATTCGTTTTTTAAACCGGAGCACAGGCAAAGTGAGGACAGGCATTGGGGCAGGCCGCGAAGATGTGAATGTTAGTTGCCGGGGCGGTTCACGTGTCGAGATCAAAGGCGTGGCACATACAAAGTGGATACCTGAGCTTACCCATAAAGAGGCCTTTAGGCAATGGGCATTACTGGCCATCAGGGATAAACTACTTGAAAGGATTAAAGATGTTCCTGCATGGAAGATCAGGTACGAATACCTCAAAAATTTTGCTTGCGAGGATGATATTAATAAGGTCATAGTGCTACTGAATGCAGAAGATGATGATGCCCAGTTGATTGTTTGGGGGCCTGAAGAAGATTTGAAAACTGCCCTCGAAACTATTGAAGAACGCTGCCGCATGGCATTTGATGGCGTACCAAATGAAACCAGGAAATCCTTCGAGGACGGAACAACCATTTTTGAGAGGGTGCTCCCCGGTGCCGACCGCATGTACCCCGATACCGATTCGCCGCCCATCCCACTTGAAGCCGACCACATTGCCGAATTGGGGGAAAACCCTCCTGACGATATAATTGACAGGTATCATACAATGCAGCAATGGGGCATCCCTGAAGATACCTACACCTATATTTTTAAAAAGGACCTTTTCCCGTTGATCGAGCGAATTGTAAACGAATTGGGGCTTGACCCTAAATTTGTGGGTACATTTTTCGGGCATACCCTAAAATTTGTAGAGGGGCATTACACACCTTCAGCAAAATTTAATTATAAGCTAATCTTTCCCTTGTTCAGCTTCCTGAAAAGCAAAGGGTTGGACTATGAACTGATAAAGAAAATGATGCCGTTGCTGTACGAGTACCCGAAACTGGAATTTGAATCGGTATTGACCACCCTAAAATTCAAAAAAATACCAAAAGACGAAATCCTTTCAAAAATCGGGTTCCTAAAAGAGATATTTGAAAAAACCGGCAGGTCCCAAAAAAAGGAGAATGCCTTCAATTGGATAATGGGCGAATTGAGGACTGCCGCCGTTGGAAACATCAATATGGCCGGGTTGGGGAAAGAGGTTAGGAGAGAGATGGGGGAAGATATAGGGTATAAGGTATAACGTGGTTGTTAATAAGTCGAAAATATAATGTCTGCAAGACTTTCCAACATCCAATCCCGAATCCCGAAAACTCTCGGGATCGGGATGTAAACGTCAGGAAAGAAGAACGGTGACGGATGTTGGGCAACAAGTTGGTTGTATCAATATTGGATTGAAAGTGTAATTTGGATATAACCTTTTTTGTATCTTTGCGATATGAAAAAAACCGTAGTAATATCGTTTTTTTTCCTGATTGCCAATTCGCTCTTTTCAGGTGCTATTGGAGATAGTATTTATACGGCAAAAAATCCTGCTAACCCCGGCGATACCATTGTCTTTTTCGAAGAAAACTTTGATGATGGGGATTTTACGAAAAATCCTTTATGGACAACTTATTTAAACCAGAAATGTGCGCCACAACCTGCAACAGCTACAATTGTTGATGGTGCGTTAAAATTATTCCAAAAAGGTGCACTGACATGTGGGACCTATGCAAGGCTTGTCATAGATTTAGATATCCCGGTTACCGACTACACAAAAATACAATTTGATGTAAAGCCATCTTATTCATCAGTGGATGAAGGGGCCGGTTGGTTAGGTAGGGAATATCCTGTTTCGGTTAAAATAAGAATAGAATCGGAAAATGGAGAATTATTAATGCTTTGGTTTGCTTATAATTACCGTGGTGGTGAAAATGATTTTACCAACCAATTGATCAGGATTGCTTTTCCTGATTGTGGGCAGGATGTATGGCTCCGAAATGAGGTATTTACAATCAGGAAGTATTTCCCGGATGCAAAAACTATTTCCAGTGTCATGATTGAAGGCATAGGTTGGGATTATGAAGGGTATGCAGATAATATCAAGATATTCGATTGTGGGCCAAACATTAATAATTCTGTGAACAAGATTAAAATCGATTCCCTTGAAAATCGATTGGCGGCAATATCCGGAATTGAAAAGGCCAATACCCTCAACTGCTTATCTGAATTATACAAGCAAATTTCATCCGAAAAATCAATAGAATATGCAAATGAAGCCCTGGAGCTTAGTAAAAGAATAAATTACAGAGAAGGTGAATTAATTGCTTTAAAACAAATTGGTATGGGATACAGCCGTGTAGGCAAGTATGAAAAATCTATTGAATCGCGCAAAAAAAACTTAAGGCTGTTTATAGAAATAGGCGAAAATCACTTTATACCCGGCTATTTAAACCTAATCGCCGAGAATTATTATCAAATAAGAAATTATGACAGTGCGATTGTTTACTTTCAGGAATCCATAAAATTGGGCCGGGAATTAAACAAACAAAATTTGGTCACATCTTCTTTTAAGGGATTGGCAAATTCTTACATGGTGCAGAACATGTTCGATAAAGCACTTGAGTATTTTGAACAATTACTGGATATTTACATAGAGGCCGATAATTGTATTGGTATTATTTCCACACACAATGAAATTGCCAGGGCGTATTATTTATCAGGTAATTCACAAAAAGCGATCGAGCATTATGATGAATCATTGAAATTAGCTGAAAAGACCGGGACCACAAAGGATTTGGCAAAGACATATGAAAACCTGGGCGATATCTATTATAAGGCCGAATATAACCAAAAAGCCCTGGGTTATTATAACAAATCACTTATAGTTAATATTAAAAATGGGGAGCTAAACAGCACTGCACTATCCTACTTTTGCATTAGCCATGTATATTGTAGTTTAAAAGATTTTGAGGGTGCACTTGAAAACCTTGGCATGAGTTTAAGTATAGCCCAAAAGCAAGACCTGGAAAACCTTGAAGGCGACATTTATTTAAAGTACAGCGAAGTTTATGATGAAAAAGGCGATAAGGAGATGGCTTTAAGCTATTTTAAATTATATTCCAGGAAAAGAAATATTCTTTTCAATAAGGAAAAAAACCAGGCATTGATTGAGCAAAATGTAAAATATGAAAGCGAAAAAAAAGATCAGGAAATAGAGTTATTAAACAAAGAAAATGAGATAAAGGAGCTAAATATCAAACAAAAGTCATATCAATTATATCTTAGTATTGCAATTGGAGGTTTGGTGCTGATAGTAGTGGTAATAATTTACGGCAGGTACAGGGCAAAACAAAAAGCGAATATATTACTTGCCGGGCAGAAAGAACAACTGAAAAAATTTAACACCGAACTTATTGCAAAAAATGAGTTGATATCAGGCCAAAAACAGGAAATCGAAAAACGGGTTGAAGAAAAAGAGGTCATGCTACGCGAATTGCATCATCGGGTAAAGAACAACATGCAGGTAATTTACAGTATGTTAAGCCTCCAGGCCGATAAATTGAAGGACAAAGATGCCATATCGGCCATCGAGGCCAACATACATCGCGTATGGGCAATGGCGCTGATACATCATAAACTTTACTTAGATGAAAACCTGACACAAATTAATATGCCACAATATATCAATGAATTAAGCACCAATATTTTAGAAACGAATACAAATAAAAAGCAGCAGATTAACATAAAGTATGATATTCAAAACATAAACCTTGAGGCAGACATGGCGATACCATTGGGATTGATTATTAACGAACTGCTCTGCAATGCACTAAAACATGCATTCAATGACGTTTCTTCCCCTGAACTAAATATTCAATTAAAGGAAGAAAGTAACCATAATCTGGTTTTAAACATAAAAGACAATGGGGCCGGTATTTCAGAAGATATTGCTCCGAATAAACCAGGTGTATTCGGGCTTGAACTTATTAACATGCTGGTCAGGCAATTAAAAGGAAAACTGGAAATCACAAACCAAAATGGCGCATGTTTTAAACTAACTATTTCGGCACCTGCAATAACCCATACTGATCCATTGCAGCCCTAAATCAACAATCAACAATCAACAATCAACAATCAA
>NIVA01000074.1 GCA_002254335.1 Bacteroidetes bacterium 4572_114
TTCAAATTCACCAAAAACCTTCTTAACGAAAATGGTTCGATTGCTTATGTAAAAGGGATTAGGTTTGGGGCATTTATCTTTTCTAATAATGGTGAAAATGGAAAACTTGAGGATATATTATTGCCACTTATGGAGAAAAATAATTCAGAAATATTTAAACAGGCAGAGAATTTTTTACAGTTAAAGGATGATAGTCGTTTGAAGAAACTTGAAGTTAGGAGGAATGAACAAAGAAAGGTTTTCGAGAAACGTTCAAATAAAAAAATGAGGTTTGATTTACAAAAATCGAAAGTTTGTATTGCAGGGCAACTTTAAAATTCTGGCAAATCAAATACTGTAGTAATTAAAGATTGTGACTTTATTACCCTCGAAAAAATAAATGAATCAGAAAGGTGTCAAGAAATTATACATTTTTTTTATAAATTAACATCTATGCCGTAAGTTGTGTTAACACTCAAAGAATATCATGGCAAAAAACAAAAAAATAAAAGGCAACATCGTCTATTCGACCAATCAGGATTACCAATACGATTTTGATGGGGACGACACAATTGAAACACCCCCACCATCAGGGCAAAACCTTAAGGTGTGGTTAGACCGAAAACAAAGAAAAGGCAAAGTGGTTACTTTAATTGAGGGATTTGTTGGAAATGATGATGACCTGAAAGGCCTGGCAAAACAATTAAAAACAAAATGTGGAGGGTAGGAACACAATAATTTGAAAATTTAATAATTTGTAGATTGGATAAGAAAATTCATTTACCGGACAGGCCTAAAATTCATTTGCAGGAGGATTGGTAATATTTGTAACCCGCAACTCCTAAAACACATCTTCAATTTTAAATTTCCCTCCCCTAAAATCCACAACGTCACCTTTTCTTTTTCCTTTTATGGCCTCATAAACAGGGACATTAGGCGAAATGACAAAAATATCACCATCCTCAAATTTCAGCCTCCCTATACCAGTGGCAATAAACATGTTTTGTTTATCGGTCAATACAACCGAGCCAAACTCAACTTTGTCGTGCAACTTGTTGACCCCAATTTTCCCCAATACATCAATTTGCTCATTTGTCTGTATTAGCTGCTTGGCAAACATATCCCTTTTTTTGAGCACCTGCATCCGGTATGAATCATATCTGTCCTTTGGCCGGCCGTATTCATTGGCACTGCTTTGGGCCTCATCCATTGCAACCTTCGTGTTGCTGGCCGCAGTCCTCAAATTAGTTGTACATTCTTCTACCAATCTTCTCTTATATCCTATTTTTTCAGTTTCGTCCATTTTATCTGCAATTTCCAAACCCTGGTACATGATATTTCAAATTATGAATAATCTTAACTTTGTTCCGGTAATTTAAGTATGTAAAGATAATCAATAATTAACAAAAGCCAAAAAAAACCGTCCTGTTGCAATTTTAGTAATTTATGATGTCAGAAAAATAATTATACTTTCGTTAGATGTCAGGTGACGGGAATCGGGTTTCGGGTTTCAAGTAGTAGTCCATACGGGATCATTTCAGTCATCAGACATCGGTCATCCGACATTAAAATATAATCAAGGACTATGTGTTATTATGTTCAATTAAATAATTGTAGAACTTAAATAAAATCATTATGGATCAGGAAGAAATATTAGATGAAGCTGTTTATTCGCCTTATGCGCTTGAGTTTCTGGCAATTGCACAAAAATTCTGTTTGTTTATCGAGGAGGTTCACAAGCATAAAAAGAAAGAGATTTACAACTCACTACACAAAGCGTTGCCATTGTTGTATGTAAAGGGTTCCTTGTTGCCAGATGTATATGTTGAGGATTTTGGGATGAATGAAAAATATGTGACTGTTGAAAATTGGCAGGATGTGTTTAATGAATTGAGGCAGATTTTTGGTATCGATGATGAATATTGGTTTATCGAAAACGACAATCCACTAAACGATCTCGTAAAGGGGAGTATTTCCGACAATCTTACCGATATATATCAAGACATGAAAGATTTTGTGATCCTTTACCAGAAGCCCATACGCGATGCAAAGAAAATTGCCGTGTGGGAAATCAAAGAGCTGTTTATGTCACATTGGGGGGTCAGGGCAGTAAATTTGCTTAAAGTGATCCACTACAAACTATATAGCGAAAAGATTGGCCGCGACCTTAATTATTCGGGTGATTAACATAACTAAACTCTTCTTTCTAAATAGCAATGAATCTAAATAACGACATATCAATAATTTACATTACATTTCCATTCCCTTTCTAAATTTCAGCCTACTTCTAATGTTTTCATTAAAAGATTCTTAGCATAAAGAAACTTTAAATACTTTTGCAATTTTAATTTATTCTAAATTGAAAGTCATTGATGGTCATTGATGGTCATTGATGGTCATTGATGGTCGTTAATATTGAGGTTACTAAATGACACAAAGCAAATGACTTTGAATGACGCGAAGCAAATGACTATGAATAACGCGAAGCAAATGACAATAAATGACGCAAAGCAAATGACGTTTTATTAATAGAAACCGGATGGACCTAAACGATCTAAAACAGGGCGAAAAAGCTATTATAGCTAAGGTGAAAGGCAGGGGGGCTTTTAGGAAAAGGATTACCGAGATGGGGTTTATTAAAGGAAAGCAAGTTGAGGTTATTAAAAATGCCCCCTTGCTCGACCCCATCGAATACCGCCTGATGAATTATGATGTTTCGTTAAGGAGAAGTGAGGCCAAACTGGTTTCGGTGGTTAGCGAAAAGGAAATCCTGGAGATTAATTCAAACGGCAAATACCGTGGTGTAATTGATGAAGAAACCCTGAAAAAAAAGGCTGTTGAGAAAGGAAAAGTCATTGATGTCGCCCTGGTTGGAAACCCCAATTCCGGTAAAACAACTATCTTTAATTTTGCCTCCCGCTCGCGCGAAAAGGTTGGGAATTATGGCGGGGTAACTGTTGATGCCAAAATGGCCAGGTTCAGGCAAGATGGTTATCTGTTTAATATCGTTGACCTGCCCGGCACGTACTCTTTAACCGCCTACACTCCCGAAGAGCTATTTGTAAGGAAGCATATCCTTGGCAAATACCCCGACATTGTGATCAATGTTGTGGATGCCTCCAATATCGAACGGAACCTGTACCTCACCACCCAGCTTATCGACATGGACATCAAGGTGGTGATTGCCCTTAACATGTTTGATGAACTACAGACCAAAGGCGATAAATTTGACTATAAGATGATGGGCAGGATGTTGGGGATACCCATTGTACCTACAGTTGGCCCCAAAGGAAAAGGCATCAGCGAGTTGTTTAAAAATGTTATTGATGTTTATGAAGACAAGGACCCGATCGTAAGGCACATCCACATCAATTATGGGAAAACAATTGAGAGGTCGATCAGGAAGATGCAGGATGAAATATGGAAAAACAAGTCGATTACCGATAAAGTTTCTTCAAGGTTTTATGCCATAAAATTACTTGAAAAAGATGAGTCGGTAGGTTTCAATCTATCAAAATTCCCCAATTACAACGAAATCAGGAAAATAACCGACACCGAAATCCAAGCCCTTGAACAAGATTATACCGAAGATACCGAATCGTTGATCACCGACTCGAAATATGGTTTTATTTCAGGTGCGCTTAAAGAGACCTACACCGAAAATAAATTGGGACGAAAAACAAAAACCGAAACCGAAATTATCGATACTTTCCTGACTCATAGGGTTTTTGGCTTTCCGATATTCCTGTTTTTTATGTGGTTGATGTTTTACACAACCTTTACGCTGGGCAACTACCCAATGGATTGGATTGAAAAAGGGGTAGAATTGTTGAGCAGTTTCATCAGTGCCAATATGCCTGAGGGCATGTTAAAAGATATGATCGTCGATGGCATCATTGCAGGTGTGGGCAGTGTAATCGTGTTCCTGCCAAACATCCTGACACTCTTTTTCTTCATCTCATTTATGGAGGATACGGGCTATATGGCCCGCGTGGCATTTATCATGGACAGGATAATGCACAAGATTGGGCTGCATGGCCGGTCGTTCATCCCGCTCCTGATGGGCTTCGGTTGTAATGTCCCGGCCATTATGGCCACACGTACCATCGAGTCGCGCAGCGACCGCATCCTTACAATACTTATCAACCCGTTTATGTCGTGCAGTGCCCGGCTTCCGGTGTATATCCTGATAATAGGAGCATTTTTCCCGTCCAATCCCAGTGCCATGCTTTTCCTTATCTATTCCATAGGGATTGCATTTGCGGTTATCATTGCCATAATTTTCAAAAAAACAATATTCAGGTCCAAAGAGGCCCCATTCGTCATGGAATTGCCGCCCTACCGCCTGCCAACCCTGAAAGCCACACTTAAAAACATGTGGTTCAAGGGATCGCAATATCTTCAAAAGATGGGTGGCATTATACTAATTGCAGTAATTATAATTTGGGCACTGGGATATTTCCCCCGGAATATGGAAACCATGGGAATCTTCGATCAAGAAATAATTAAAAGGGAAATGAAATTCCAAAAGGACATTACCAGGCTAAATTGGGCCACCGATCAGAAAAATATTGATAATTACAGAAATGAGATGATTGCCGACATTTCGATATTAAAAACAGAAAAACAGGCATACCAATTAGAAAATTCCTATATCGGGCAACTCGGTAAATTTGTCGCACCGGCAATCAAACCGTTGGGCTTCGACTGGAAAATGGGCGTTAGCTTAATTACCGGGGCCGCCGCAAAAGAGATAGTGGTGAGCACCATGGGTGTTTTATATCAAACCAACAGCAATGATGGAAGCACACAACCATTGGTTGAAAAGCTCAAAAATCAAAAATATACTTCCGGCAATAAAAAGGGAGAGACCGTGTTTACACCGGTATCTGCATTTGCTTTCCTCATCTTTGTATTGATTTATTTTCCCTGCCTCGCGGTGGTGGTTGCAGTAAAAAAAGAGACCGGGGGATGGAAATGGGCCACTTTTCTCGCTGCCTATACCACGGGCCTGGCTTACATTGCGGCACTAATAATTTACCAGGTAGGCTCTATTATTTATTAATTCTATTAATATGATACAAGAAATCATCACATACGGCATTTTGCTCCTTACAATTCTGATAGCAATAATTAAAACAGTAAAATTTTTCGGCCAAACACCCACCAGGTGCCAGGGTTGTTCTCATGCTGCAAATGGTTGTAAGATGTTGGAATTTAAAAGTAACCCATTATCAGGACGGGATTTTATAGTTTGAGTTATGTCCCGATACCGATAGTTACATGTATTCGGGACTGAATTTTGAGTTTTGGGTTTTGTCCCAAAAGCTTTCGGGATTGTGCTTTGAGTTTTGGATTTTGAGTTTTGTGCTTTATTTTTTTTATTCACCTCCTCCACACCTTCACACTCCCCACATTCTCACCTTCAAAAACCACATTGATGATATAGTGGCCCGAAGGTATCTTGTTTCCATAATCATCATCGGCGTGCCAGCGCATGTTGAAGTTGCCGGGCACGGTGAAAGTATCCAGCAGGGTTTTAATAAGTCGCCCGTTCAGGTCATGGATTTTAACAACGCACCGGCCCTCTTTTAGCAAAGTAAACTTGATGGCAGTGCTTTGCTGGAATGGGTTGGGCATGACTTTTATTTCCCCGCCGAGGTACTTTGGTGGCCGCTTCATAATATTTACCGTTGTATCTGCAAACTCATACGCGCCCATATCAATCCTGCCGTAGGCTATGCGGGGGTTGCCGGCCAGGTCGGTGGCGGGCAGGTGGATGGTATCGTAGCCGTGGGTGTAGAGGATATATTTCCCATTTTCCTCTTTTATGTAGGGTGGTTCCATGCCCTCTTCGTACATGGGGGTGCCGGTGTTGATGCAGGGGGAGGTTGACATTAAAGCGTAAGGGTTGGCCCCGAACACATCCCACTTCGGATCCTCATCCAAAATGCCTTCGCCCCAGTTTACTATTGTATTGCCCGCGCCATCAATTATGCCGGCAGGGCCGTTCTCGAACAGGGTGTAGTGGAAGTTGATCTCTGCAGGGTCATTAACGGCGTTATCGGCATAAACATAAATATCCGGCGAGTTGTTGTTGTAAAAGATGGAGTTGTAAATATTTACCTCGCTGCCCTCCACCGTGCTGTTGGTGCCCGGCAGGTTGGTGCTGTCGCGGTTGCCGCCAATGGTGGCATTTACAATATCCAGCTTTGCCCTTTTGGAAGTTAAAAAACCTGCGCCACAGTTGTTCGAGAACCAGGTGTCCCAGGAAACATTGTTGGTAATCTCAGCATTGATAACCTTTCCTGTGACTATTTCATCGTTTTCGTTACCACCAAAAATGATCAGGTTTTTATATCCCCCGAATAACTGGTCGAAAACATAATACCTGTTGCCATGAATGCGGATGTTCTCAATCCTGACATGCATGGGGAAATCATCCATTGTGCGGATAAACTCAATGGGCTGTACACCAATACTATTTAAACATTGAAAATTATTTATCCATACACTGTCAGGGAAGTAACAAAAGATACATTGATGGAAGGCATCTTTGGTTTCCTCAATTTTAACATTTGATATTTTAACTTTTTCAGTTTGATAAATTTGAATACCTCCATCTGTAATTCCTGAAGGACTAAGTAATGCTCCGAAGCCATTTTTCACTGTAAGGTTTTCTATTGTGGTCTGTTGCATAAACCTACCGGAATAAAAAAAACTTTCATATTGGCAATCGACAATTGTGTTGTCTGTATTTTCTCCTGATAGCCTGATATTCGATCTTCCACCAATTGGGAGTCTTTCACAGGTCCCCCTCGGAGAGTATATACCAGGCATGATATTTATGGTTCGCTGCACAAGGCTGTCGGGCTGGATTTTTGTCATGGCAAAACAAATTGATTGTAATGGTTCCTCAGGATTTAATCCCGAATTCTGATTATTCCCTAATGGGCTAACGTACAGATCTGCCTCAACGGGTTCAATTTTTTGATACCTTGCATTAACAACTAAATCATTCATGGGTTGATAATATCCATCGGAAGAAAACACAAAATACAGATCGGGATTGAAAACTGTTATAGTATCGAGCTCAATTGTCTGAGGTTCATTGATAGACCTAACAAAAATGTCGCATCCTAAATGACCAAAATTAAGATATATACTATTCAATTGAACTGTATCAAAAAAAAATGGAGTGGATTCATTGACATGTAGAATACCTCCACCTGCTAAATATGAATGGTTAGATTTAATAACATTACCATACATTTTTGCAGTACCATCCAATGAGCATATACCTCCACCCCCAAATGACTCATTGTTTTTTATAATATTATTTCGTATCTGCAAAGCAGACTGGAATAACATTATACCACTGCCCATTCTATTCCAATATGCTGATGAGAAGTCCTTTTTCCCGTTCTGTATAGTAAAACCACAAATCACCGAAACCAGGGTTTCATTGTCCTGTAATGTAATTACAGTCCCATTTTTATTACCATCAATAATTGTTTGGTTAATATACTGCCTGTCACCGGTGGTCAGGAACAGGCTTGCAAGCACAAGGTCTTTTCCGAAAAAGCTGATGTTTTCGTAATAGGTCCCCGGCCATACAAGGATGGTATCGTTGACAGCGGCGGCACCTATGGCTTCCTGGATATTTGTAAAGTCGCCGGTGCCGTCCTGTTTTACTGTGAGGGTGGCGGGGGAGAGGGAAGAGGGTAGAATGCAGAGGAGGGAAAGGAAAAAGGAAAAAGGGGAAAAGGGAAAGGAAAAAGGAAAAAGAAAGGATTTTCCTGTGCTAAAGCTGGATCGTGTTTTCTTGATATTTTTATTTTTTAACATAATCTGCAATTTATTTTCTAAATCATTTGATCTAAGATATCCGACAACTCGAAGAAGTCCGTATGGGCGGGATTTTGCTTCGCTCAACATCGGTCATCGGGCATCTGACACCGGACATCTGACACCGGACATCTGACACCGGACATCTGACATCAGTTCCTATCTTATCAAAACCACTTTCTCGTTTTGTACTATCCTGTCATCTGCTATCAGGCGTATGATGTAGATACCGTTTTGCACCCGGTTGCCCGGTTGTTCGCCAGGATGCCATTCCGCCTGGTAACTGCCCACAGAATAATATCCGTTGGTTAGTGTAGCCACCGGTTGCCCGTTGATGCCTGGTTGGGGCTAACGTTGATAATGCGGGCAGGTTGCGTGTTTGCTGGTGGGCTGTTGTTTTGCCCGTCGCCAAATGAGATGTAATAATATGGTTGCCCTTCACCGGTATATACCCGGCGGTTTTCTTTAATGCCCGTCCTAAA
>NIVA01000075.1 GCA_002254335.1 Bacteroidetes bacterium 4572_114
ACCGTCATTTATCAGGGCGGTACAATTGATTTTACCGATCTCTCGACCAATAACCCAACAGGATGGTTATGGATTTTTGAAGGGGCCGAAACTACTTCTTCAACACTTCAAAACCCAACCGGGATTGTTTATAACACTGTTGGTGTTTTTGATGTAGCCCTAACTGTAATTAATGGGTTTGGTTCAGATACCGAAGCTAAAACAGATTACATCACCGTTGAAGTGATTTCGGGGCCGGTTGCTGATTTTTATGCCAATGAAACGAGTATTGAGGCGGGTGATATTGTTCGCTTTTATGATACCTCAACGGGCAATCCAACATCATGGCATTGGGAGATTGAAGGTAGCTCCCCATCTGTTTCATATCAGCAAAACCCGGTTGTTGTTTTTCACCTTCCGGGAATTTATGATGTGAAACTTACTATCTCAGGGACCGAAGGGACGGATGAAGAAATTAAGGAAGACTACATAGAAGTCACCGAAGTTACATCAATATACCCTCCGGGCTGGGATGTTGTCCCAACGAGTTCGCAACATGTTATTGCCATACCTTTAGAAGCCCATCCAAAGGTTTTTGATACCCCAATCCTGCCGGGTGATTTTGTAGGCGTTTTTTATCTTGACGACTTCAATCAACTAAAATGTGGCGGGGCAACTGCCTGGACCGGCATCGAAAATATTGCTGTTATAGCATTCGGCAATGATCCGTATTTCCCGTTAAAAAATGGTTTTTCGGTGGGTGAAGAGTTCCAGTGGTGGATTTATTCGATGGGCGATGAAACGAGTTACCCTGCCAATGCTGAATACAACGAGGCTTTGTTTTTTACTGATACGTTCTACCCGTTGGGCATGTCGGGCTTAACAGATTTATTGGCCGGGGCTAAATATGAACTTACTGTTTTGGAGGGATGGAGCGGGATTTCAAGCCCGGTTGACCCCTGGGATAAAAATATCGAGGGGATATTTTCAACATCCTTTAGCAACCTTGTCTTGATGAATAACTTTGAAGGGTTAATTTGGCCAGACGAGGAAATTAATACACTCGTCAACTGGGACAGCCACTCCGGTTACAACATCAAGGTAGATGAGGATATTATCCTTGAATTTTTGGGATATGCCGAAGATAACCTTTCTTTTGATTTTGAACCTGGCTGGGCTTTCCTCCCAGTCCCGGTCCCTTGCGAATTAAATACCGCCGACCTGTTTTCAGATTATGAAGACGATTTTGTCTTGCTAAGGGAAATTTCAGGTTTCGGTACGTACTGGCCCGCTTTTAATATCAACACACTTGAATTTTTATATCCGGGAAAATCTTATATGTTTTTGGCATCTAATCCGTTTACCCTGGAATTTGAGCCATGTGCCGGCACATCAAAAAATGCAATACCTGCAAATGTAAACACTGTTTTTCTTAATCCTGAATGGGGCACTGTTAAAGCGACCAATGCCTTTCACACCATTGCCGTTCCTCAAAGTGCATTGGGCAATTTGAAGACAGGCGACATTGTAGGTGTCATTAATAGCAACAATCAATGTTTTGGGGAAGCCCAATACACCGGACAACCGTTTGCCATTTCAGTATTTGGGGATGACATAACAACAACCTCCATCGATGGCTTCGAGACCGGCGAACAGTTTAAATTGCTGGTTTACCGGCCTAATGAAAATACCAGCTTTACTGTTGACGCAGTATATGACCTGTCGCTTCCCAATTCCAATCAATTTGGAATAAACGGTATTTCTGCGATAACTAATCTGAAACTTGGGGCCAACGGGTTAAACGGCCCATCTTCGCAAAACATAAATATCCAGCCTAATCCATCCAAGGGGATATTTAAAGTTTCCGGTATCCAAATGGTCGAAAGTATCATCATCATGGCACCGGAGGGCGATAAAATTTATGAGGGCACCCATGACGGAAGCCATTCGACCAGCATAGATATTTCCGGCTTTCCGGCAGGGATCTATCTGATAAGGTTCCAAAGCAAGGGCTTGCCGGTAGTCCGAAAGTTGATTATTAACTAATTAACAAGTACGAAAGCCCCGGATGATAAATTTATCATCCGGGGCTTTTTTTTTGAAATCGGAATTTTATAACATACATCAAACATCCATACGAACCCCTTTGGCTATCAGATTCCTGATAAACATTCCTCCACCCTTCCATCTTTCCATCTTTCCATTCCCCCTTTCTTCCATCTTTCCATTCCCCCTTTCTTCCACCTTTCCATTCCTCCATTCCTCCATCTTTCCACTCCTCCATTTTTCCATTTCCCCCGCCCTCTCCCAAAGAAACCCTACATTTGCAAAAAAGGAAAAAAAATGCTTTTCAAAGAAATTATAGGACAGGAAAAAATAAAGGAACGGCTTTTACAAACCGTTATGGAAAACAGGGTAAGCCATGCCCAGTTGTTTTTCGGAGGTGAAGGAAGGGGCAAGCTGTCCATTGCCATTGCCTATGCACAGTTTATTAATTGCCGCGACCAGGAAAAGTTCATCCGGAAAGATTCCTGTGGGTTATGCCCATCTTGCATCAAGTACGATAAACTTATCCATCCCGACCTCCACTTTGTGTTTCCTGTGGCCGCAAACAAAGAGGTGAAGGAGAAACCGTTGAGCCAAAATTTTATGGCCCAATGGCGGGAAATGCTGATCGAAAACCACTACTTCCCATCCCTGAACGATTGGTATGATAAAATTGACATCGAGCGAAAACAGGCCGGGATAAACGTTCATGATTCAAACCAGATCATCAGGACATTGAGCTACACAAGCTACGAATCGGAATACAAAGTGATGATAATCTGGATGGTTGAAAAACTCAATTATCAGGCTGCACCAAAGTTGCTAAAGATTATCGAGGAACCACCCGACAAAACACTGTTTTTGCTCATCACCGAAAATCCTGACAACATAATCCCAACAATACTTTCGAGGACACAGTTGGTGAAATTCCCAAAAATCGAAGACAATGTATTGATAGGTGCATGTGAAACACAACTGGAGATTGGCCACAATCAGGCAGTTGAGATTTCAAGGGTTGCCAATGGCAATTTTAAAGAAGCCATGAGGTTGGCCGGCCAAAAAGATGAAAGAAATGAAGTTTTTGAAAAGTTCGTTGGCTGGATGCGGATGTGTTACACTCTTGATGTCCCCAAAATGACAGCCTTTAGCGAAACCATGGGCAGGGAAAGCCGCGAAAGCATAAAGGGGTTTTTATTGTCGGGCATGGAAGTTTTGCGCAATTGCCTTGTGTTGAATTATACCAGCCCCGAACTAATTAAGATCAGGGGATCGGAGTTGGATTTTATGAAGAAATTTTCGCCATTTATCAATGGCAACAACGCCGAAAAATTTTCTGAAGAATTTAACCAGGCAATTTATCATATCGGGCGCAACGCCAATACAGGGCTTGTTTTGTTCGACCTGTCGCTAACGGTGGCAAAACTTCTTAAAATTAAGGCTCCTGTTTCAGTCAAATGAAAAGTATTATTTTTGTTTTTTTGAGGAAAAAAGAAAAATGATTGTAGAAAGATTAGATAACGAAATACTTGTGAGATTTTCAACGGGAATTGATACTGCTAAAATCCAGACAATACTCGACTATCTGAGATACGAAGAATTGACTTCAAAATCAGACGCTACAGAAAATGACCTCAACAAACTTTTGAAACAGATAAAAAAAGGACGTTGGAACCGGACAAAAAAAGAATTGGGCCTAAATTGCTAAAATCGCCGTTGATGCAAATATCATATTTAGGGCTTACTCAGAAATAAGTCCGGGAATTTAGGGGCAATATTTTGTGCACAGGCAAGGCAAAAAACGCAATCATAGCAGGGATATGGTGAGTATTTTTAACGATCATCGGTTTTTTCAAATTCCCCGTAGGGTTTTCATTTTCAAACGGACATAGTCCGTCCGTCTGGATTTGCACATCAACAAATTTTCAAATTAATGTAGTACGTTACTGAATATTAATAGTAGAATTGGCCAAATTTTAATTAGCGGAAAAAATTACTATGACTTCTATTCCCCTGAATACGTCAGAGTTGAGATTTTTAAACATAAAGAAAAAATCAAATCTATAGGAAAACTTACTGATAATGAATTTGTTTAATGTCGGGTTTCAGGTTTCCCATACGGGCTTGCTTCGCTTCGCAAGTTTCGGGTTTGTCCCGCCACCCGTCACCTATCACCCGCCACACATCACCCATTTTTAAGTACCTTTGCAAGGTCTATTATTTTTTATATTGCAAACTAAATTCGCAGTAAAACCGAATTTATTATTTTTGCACCTTGTCCTGCACCAAAAAGGTGTGGGTAAATTATGATAAAATGGAAGATAACAACCCACAATATAACGAACCGAAAGATAATCATTTTCTAAGCCGTGGATGTTGCCAGGCACCACAATTATACCAGGACAACAGTGATATTTCCAGCCATCGCTGTTGTAAACTCGACAACTTTGACTGGCTAAAGGATTTAGCATTGCCCGAAGACCAGCCGGCTTTTGATTGTATTGAAATCCGCTTTAAAAACAGCCGAAAGGAATTTTTCAGGACTTACCCTGAAATGAAACTTTATGCCGGCGACATTGTTGCGGTAGAAGCTACACCGGGCCATGATATTGGCATAGTGTCGCTAACAGGTGAGGCCGCAAGGTTGCAAATGAAAAAGAAGCGTGTTAACCACAAATCGGATGCAATTAAAAAAGTATATCGCAGGGTCAGGCTCTCCGACATTGAAAAATGGTTGAAAGTTGTTGAACTGGAAGAGGGCACAAAAATTAAGGCCCGTAAACTTTCACGCAACCTGGACCTGACAATGAAGATTAATGATGTTGAATTTCAGGGCGATGAGACCAAAGCAATATTTTATTATACGGCCGACGAGCGGGTTGATTTCAGGGATTTGATAAAGGTGCTTGCAGAGGAGTTTAAGGTAAGGATTGAAATGCGCCAGATTGGTGCACGTCAGGAAGCAGCAAGGTTGGGCGGGATCGGTTCCTGTGGACGGGAACTATGTTGCTCGACATGGCTCACTAACTTTAACTCGGTCTCGACCAACACTGCCCGCACCCAGCAACTGACCCTGAACCCTCAAAAACTGGCCGGACAATGTGGCAAGCTGAAGTGTTGCCTGAATTTCGAAAATGAGGTTTATCTCGATGCCCTGGATGAATTCCCAAGATCTGACATTATTTTAAAAACAAAAAAAGGAGAGGCCATATATCAAAAATCCGATGTGTTTAAAAAGATTATGTGGTATTCCTACCTTGAGGATCAATCGGGCCTGATGGCAATTTCTACCGAAAACGTTATTAAAATTATTGAAGAAAATAAAAAGGGCAATTTCCCTGAACAACTTGAAGACTTCGCAGTTACACACGAGATAACAACCGATTTCAGTTCGTCTGCCATAGAAGAAGGGGACATTGGCAGATTTGATAAAATGGATGAAAAACCCACAAAGAAAAGAGGTGGGAAAGGCAGGAACAAGAACAGGGGAAACCAATCAAGGCCACAAAATCAAAGAAGGGACAACAATCAGGGAAGGGACAGCAACCAAAGAAGGGACAGCAACCAGCGTAGGGCCAGCAACCAGCGTAGGGACAACAACCAACGAAAGGACGGCAATCAAAGAAAGGACAACGCCCAGAGAAGGGACAACACCCACCCATACATAATCCTATAATAAACCAATCACTCGTTTTTCTCAACAGCAACTGCATCCCCCGTATAAAGCTGATGTTTGTATTTTAGAGATGGTGATATTATAAACCGTCCAAGCCCAAGCTTATCCCATTTTTCATCTACAATTCCAATGGTCTCTTTGGTATGTACAACTGTGTTTGGCCAATCCCTTTCAAAGCCATCTAATTTCCTGTATTTCCGTGTGCCGTCGATGGCCATGCCGTACAATTGTTTGCCGTTTTTATCATAAGCATAATAACAATCCTGCCCGGGATCAACATTATTGGCAACCCGCCAGGCAATATCCCCAAAATCCTGCAGGTCTAACACATGCTCGGTAAACACAATAAATTTTACATTTTTTACCAACCCTTTTGCAAGCAATTGCCGGTGCAACCATTTAATATGGCCGGGTTTCGATTTTTTAACAGCAAGGAACAACGCCCCCATCCTTATCAAAGCATCGTTGATGTGCAAGATTTCGGGGAAGGTGTTTCTTACACCCTCCACATCGCAGCTAACAAATACCTCACTGGTAATTAAAGTTTCAACTTCTTCAACAAATTTATCGGTGGCATCAATACCCAACTTCCCCCCAAAGGCAAATTTACGGCTGGCATGACACCTTCAACGGGCATCACCATGTCCACAACTTCCGGCAGCATGGTCATTTGTATCGGGCTTAGGAAAATCCTTTCGGTAGCCTTCCCAAGCCATTCGTCCTCCTGGGGTGGAACACCCACAATAGTAGTAGGATAAATGGCATTTTTGCGGTGGGTGATGCAGGTTATATGGAATTTCGGATAATTATCGGTCAACGAATAAAAGCCGGTGTGGTCGCCAAAAGGCCCCTCGGGAACCAACTCTTCAGCAGGATCAACATATCCCTCCAAAACAAAATCAGCATCTGCGGGCACATAAATATCGTTGGTAACACTTTTGACCAGTTCAACCTTTTTCTTCCTTAGGAAACCGGCCAGCATGTATTCGTCCATATTGTCGGGCATGGGCGCTGTGGCTGCATAGGTATAAATTGGGTCGCCACCAAGTGAAACCGATACTGGCATTTTTTTGCCCAGCTTTTTATATTCGTTGTAATGCCGGGCCGAGTTTTTATGCAGTTGCCAATGCATGCCGGTAGTATTTTTATCAAAAACCTGCATACGGTACATGCCCACATTCCGTATCCCTGTTTCGGGATCATTGGTATGAACAACAGGAAGCGTGATGTAAGGACCGCCATCATGTGGCCAGCAGGTGATAACCGGCAATTTTGTAAGGTCTGCATCGCGGTTTATCACTTCCTGGCAAATGCCCCTGCCCCTTTTTTGTTGTGGCATCCATGAAGCAACCTCTTTGAGCGCCGGCAACATTTTAAGCTTGTCCATCAAACCCGGCTTTGGCCCTGTCAACCTTTTAAATAATTGTGTGATTTCCCGGCCAATATCGTCAAAGCTATCCACGCCAAGTGCCATGCACATCCTTTTTTCTGAACCGAAGGCATTGATCAAAACCGGAAAATCAAATCCCGTATTTTCGAACAGCAATGCCGGCCCATGATGTTTTGAGACCCTGTCGGTGATCTCGGATATTTCAAGGTGCGGATCAACCGGTGCCGATACCCTTTTCAACTCGCCTGCCTTCTCAAGCAGATCAATAAATCCCTGAATATTTTTATACGCCATGTGCTAAATATAGTTAGTGTTTGGCTTTATTGAATTCTTCAATCAATAAATGCACATTTGTCGATGGATTTTCAAAATGTTTAGTTCGTTTTGCCCTGTCGCATGCCTCAGTTCTTTTTTCGGTTAACTTTACCTTGAGAGCATCATCAATTAACCCTTTTTTATATTCGTTCCTATTGCGATTGGAAAGTTCTCTAATACAATCATCAGTAGTCAATTCACTTTTTTGATTTTTATAGTGCAATAAAAACCATAACTCCACTGATGGGTTAGATACTATTAAAGTTGCAAATTTAATATTTTGTAACCTATCCAATACAGCCTGGGCATCTGCATCATACAAAAGGAAATCTTTGTCCTTAGGATGGGTTGGTTTACCTTTTTTATAACTTCTTATAAATCGTCCTGTTATTTTATTTCCAACAATTTTAGGTACTATTTCAATCGGGATACGATACAAAGACCTTAAATGCTTTACATAGGCTTCCTCTGTTTTGCCTTCGCAAAATACCCAGAAATGAGGGTTAATCTTTTTTGCTTTAGATACCCGATTTCTTTTACCCATTTATTATTGATTTTAAAATTTCTAAAGAGTCATTAACAAATGGAACAGCATCAAAACGACCTTGCAAATATGCTTTTTCTAAATTCATGGTATCTCTAAAATCACTATAATCAAAAAGTGAGTACAGGTCTGTGGAACCATCATCTTTTTTATTAACGAAATAAATTTGGTCTTTTCTAAATCTCCTTAGATCTAAAAAGTTTGTGTTGTGAGTAGTGCAGATAAGTTGCGCTTTATTACTTGCGTTAAACAAGTTAAAGATATACTCAATAATATCAGTATGAAGGCTTTCACCAATCTCATCAATCAATAAAACTTTATCATTTTTTACTATATCCAATATTGTTAACATTATAAAGAACAGTTTGATTGTACCACTTGATTCTTCTGTAAAAAAATCAAAAACAGTGTTTGGGGAAGCCTTATGATAGGATTTTGAGTGCGGGTTAACGAAAAAGAATATTCAAACTCAACTCCATTGTTAATAAAGCGAATTAGATATTTACTTGGTTTTTTGCTCAATCCTTTAAATTTAAAAGGTTGAAAATCATAAATAGTGTTTTCATTGTGCCGGTGAGATCCAAATACCATTGCATTGCAAAAGCGGATTGCTTTAATAATGTTACTTTTTCCAGATGCATTGGCACCATACATTGTTACCGTTTTAAGTAACTTGTTTTTGTTTATCTCAAAGAGATTATTGGTTAATTGCTTCGCATTACCAGAGTTAATATTCGCAGCACGCAAGTCCAATACAATTTCTTCCTTTATCGAGAAAAAATTACTTAGCCTTATTTCTAATACCATTTTAAAAGATGTATTTGTAATTTATTTGCAAATATAGTACATAAAACATCAGCAATCCTAATTTACCAGTAATTATTAACACTTTATTAGTCTTTAAAATAGCAGGCACAATGAATGAAACCTAAAGAATAAAGCACAAAATCCTAAACTCAAAACAATATCAAAGGTTTAAAAATTTATTGATTAAAACATAAAAACAAAATAAATAATATCATGTCGGAGGGTCAGATAGAAAGCCATCAATGTTATCAACAGATAGATTTGAAATTTAGATTTTATTATTTGAATTTATTTTGGATTTATTTTGGATTTAGGTATTTGAACATTGGATTTTGAATTTATTCTGTCAGCCATTTGACCAAAACCAAAATGCATCCTAATTTCTCACATTGTTGTTCAGTGTCAGATTATTTACCATCGGGTCAATATTATTTGTTTCTTTGCCGATTGACAAAGATAGAAGATATCTGAATTAAAAATAATTTATCCTCCATTAAGCTTAAAGATGAATAAAAACATAATTATAACAGGCACTGGCAGTTATATCCCTACAACAACTATTACCAACAAGAGCTTTTTAAAAAATAAATTTTACGATGCCCGTGGGGACCTATTTGATTCCTCAAATGAAGAGATTATCGAAAAATTCCGGGCAATTACAGGTATCCATGAGAGACGTTATGTCAGCGATGACATGATATCATCAGATATGGGTTATGAGGCGGCACGTATTGCAATTGAAGATGCCGGTGTTGATAAAGAAGATATTGACCAAATTATTGTTGCCCAAAATTTTGGAGATGTAAAAAAAGGGGCAGTTCAATCGGATATGGTGCCCAGCCTGGCAACCAGGATAAAACAAAGGTTGGAAATTGAAAATCCATCGTGTGTGTGCTATGATGTTATTTTCGGCTGCCCGGGATGGATACAGGGAATTATCCAGGCTGAATCTTTTATTAAATCAGGCCTTGCCAAAAGATGCCTCGTTGTGGGCACCGAAACCCTGTCAAGGGTGGTGGACGTGCACGACCGCGACTCGATGATTTATGCCGATGGTGCCGGGGCATGTATTATTGAAGGTGTGGACAGTGAAACCAAAGAAGGCGTTTTATCTACAAGCATGGCTTCATACACCAGTAAAGAGGCCTATTATCTTTATTTGGATAAAAGCAATTATGAGGAAGCTGACCCAAATATCAGCTACATTAAAATGAATGGACATAAAGTATATGAGTTTGCATTGAGACAAGTCCCGGCAGCTATGAAACTTTGTATGGACAAAGCTGAAATTGGCATTAACGACATTTCAAAAATATTCATCCACCAGGCCAACGAAAAGATGGATTTTGAGATCGTAAAGAGGTTTTACAGACTTTATAAAATAAGGCAGGCCCCTGAAAATATCCTGCCAATGACAATTCATGAATTGGGAAACAGCTCGGTGGGCACAGTCCCTACTATTTTCGACCTGGTAAGGAAAAACAAAATTAACGGCCACCACCTGAAAAAGGGCGACCTGATCCTGTTTACTTCTATTGGCGCCGGGATGAATGTTAATTGTATTGCTTACAAGTATTAGTGGAAAAGGGGAATGGAGAATTGGAGTGATGGAGTGATGGAGTGATGGAATATTGGGACAAAACTCAAAATCCAAAATTCAAAACTCAAAACTGCCTTCAACTACCCCTCCTCAAAAGCTAAAATAAAGGTGGAAACTACCGCAAGCCCCATCCCGATAGGGATAATGTAGTGTGGAAAAACCTGGTAAAGGACCAGGGAAATAATAACCGTGAGCACCGGTGCAACGGCATTTGTCAACGCTTAAAAAAGAAAATCACCTCTTTTTTGATTTTTGGGTGGATAAAAATTGAAGATACGTGCAGATGAACTTCCCAATATAACATCCATCTCCCCTGCCAATATTTATCACCAATTGATGGTAATGAACTAAGGTGATTTAGGATGATATCAACATTAAGCTCACCCACTACCGCAACATCATATTTTTTCTTCATACACAAATGAGTCCGGTCTAAAAAGCCCTTTTTTACCGCGAATGCGCTAATGTAATTTTCTAATTATCGCATAATCACGTGTTTGAAAATAAGAAAATTTCGCTAATTTTCAAAAACTTCGTTTTTAGGCCGGACTCACAAATGTACAACAACTATTCGGGAACAAACAAAAAACCGGCCTTCAACAAATGAAGGCCGGCTATAAAAAAAGGGGGGAGGGAATGTAAAATCAGGAAAAAATTATTGAACGATCATCTTTCCGTTATAGCTTGAACTCCCGGCATTGAAAGTGTAAAAATATACACCTTCGTTTAGGTTGTCAAAATTCAATGTTAGCTGGTGCGGGCCGTTTTGAAGCCGGCCAAAATCAAATTTCTTGACCAGTTGTCCGGCTGTATTAAATACGCTGACATCAACACCACTTGCCTCTAACAGATTGATATTAAAGTTGGTAACATCCCTGAACGGATTGGGGAAATTTTGGGCCAAAGAAACCAGGGGGCCACTTTCCTTGTCGTTTATACTGGTTATTATATAAGATTTTTGAAAATCGGGTATGTACCAAAACTGTACCGGCAAACTAATATCCTCATCGGTCAACTCTTCATAAACAAACGGAACAGTACATTCATAATTACCGTCATCGGTAACCTCGGCAAATACATAATGCGACATACAGCCCCAACGGGCCTGCCACATTGCATTCGACCATTCGGTAACATTTATTACTTCTTCTCCGTGCATTGTCATTTCGGGGGAGTAATCCTGAAAGAAAATATCCGGTTGGTTATTATCCGTAATCCCTTCGATACGTGTATCCAAAAAGGAGAAAAACACAATTGCCCCATCTTCGGTTGTTGCAACCTGTGGCCTGTTATACTGACTGATGGAGCTTCCTGACGACCCTGTATATTCAGCATCAAAAGTTGTTAAATAATCAAGGTTATAGGCTTGCCAGGTCTCTCCCTGGTCGGCTGTGTAAATATGGAACATTGCCATAATGCCCTCATAATGGTACCAACCGCTACCATCCTGGCTTGCAATGGCCACTACCCCGGTGATATGTGGATTTCCCCATGCATCAACTGCCATATCAATATGAAAACCCATAAAATACATAATTTCATCCCGTGGCGGCACAGGTTCAGGATCGAAGAAATTAACCAGCTCTTCATCCGATATAAAATCCCTAACAGCCTCAAGCCCGTCTTCGCCGCCCAACTGAACTTCAATGGGGTCATCGCTCCATGTCTGGCCACCATCTTCGGTCTTAAACAGGATAGGGTGATAGGAGGTATATGGAAGCGCGGGGATCCTGTCGGACATGGCGCAAATCCATCCTGTCATCCCATCGGGGGCAAAGGCAACTTTAACATCATTGATTGCATCCTCAGGGTTGACCTCAAGTTCAAGATGGTCGAAAGTATAATCAAAATCTTCATCCTGTCCATTCCAGGTACCATGCCCGACTATCAGGTTGCCCGTATATTCATAATCACCGGAAGATCCGTCATTTTCTTCGTCAACAACCCAGGCTTCGCCAAGCTGCGTCAATGTAAAACCTGACGGGAGATATTGGTAAAAACCATTTTCTGAAGTTTGATTATGCTGCGTTGGCAACGACCCGGTGGCCAGTTTTTTTGTTCCCCAGCAATACCCTCCCCAATCAACACCTGCCGCATTTGAACCATCAAGTGTAGGGGCAAAGTAGGAAAAATAAGCATTTTCGGGATCTGTATTTCCGGCCGGATTATACAATAAACCCTGGGGATATCTACCATTGTAGGCTTCAGGCAAATTAGGGTCATACACCTGATTGTCCAACGACCAGGTTTGTCCGCCATCCATCGAAACATCATAAGCCAGGTAGCCGGTGCCGGGGGGATTGAGCATACGGTGAATAAATGAAATTGAGTTAATGTCGTTCACCGCCCAGAGAAATGTAGTACGCATAAAGGCAAAGCCAAATGCATTTCCGGCCTGTCCAATAGCTATTGGATTAACGATATCCGTGCTTTTAAATCCAGCCAGCGTTCTATGCATCCGCGTGGAAGGTAACACGCCTGTTGTTAAAGGTGATTGTTTTTCAACAACTATGTCCCTTGCATTTACAGGAGACCTGAATTTGCTTTTATTAAAGTTTTGTGCAAACAATCCAAATGCACCAAACAGAAAAGCCAGAATAATTAGTTTTTTCATAAGTCAAAAGTTTTAGTTAATAATAAAAATAATTGTGGTTTGAAAAGTCGGGACTAATATAGGCCGGGTTTAGTGAATAGCTAATAAAAAACAGTTTAAGGTTAGGATATGTAAGGATTTGGCTGTTTGAAGAGGGGTCGGTTGACGGATGTCGGGTGCCGGGTGCCGGGTGGGACAGGGTGATTACTCATGGCATTTACTCAGAACATAAAACTGAAAATGCAAAAAAACATTAGTACATATGAAATGAAACTTTTCGTAGTTTTGCTATCAAATAGGAATAACTTCACTAAATGAAAAATACTACACCATTAATTTTAGCCAAGCCCTTTTTTGGATTGTTGTTTTTTGCTACGATATTTGTATCAACATCCTGCAACCGCAACATGGTTTACGACCGTTCACTTGAAATCAGTGAAACGGGCTGGCATGAGGATTCGGCAAAGACCTTTGATGATGTGATCATTCACGACTCATTGTCCCCATTTGATTTTTACATTAACCTCAGGCACAGCACAAATTACCGCTACAGTAATTTTTACTTTTTCCTGAACACAACACTGCCCAACGGGCACATGAGCAGGGATACCATAGAACTGATTTTGGCCGATAATACCGGAAAATGGTACGGCAACGGCTCCGGGCACATCAGGGACAACCGCATCCTAATCAGGGAAAAACTAAAGTTTCCGCTAACGGGAAATTATCAATTTACAATCAACCAGGCCATGCGCGAAGATGACGGCATTTTAGAAGGGATAATTAATGTTGGTATCAGAATTGAGAAAAGTGGTGAGGGAATGGAGTGATGGAGGAATGGGGGAATGGAGTGATGGAGTGATGGAGGAATGGGGGAATGGAGTGATGGAGTGGTGGAGGAATGGAGTGATGGAGTGGTGGAGGAATGGAGTGATGGAGTGGTGGAGGAATGGAGGAATGAATTATTGGACAAACCTGAAACTTGCGAAGCGAAGCAAGTGAAACGAAGTAAACCCGTATGGATCCGTATGGGAAACTTGAAAATAATTACCTTTGCCATATTAATCTACACGATTCATCGTTTTGGATACGGTGCAAAATAAATAAGAACGCGCATACTACCTGATGGAAGATACAAATAAGAACAACGAAAAACCGAAGCCCGAAAACAGCAAGGAAGAAAGCCACTACGAAGCGGCCGGTTACGGTTTCAATGATGATGAAATCCCTGATGGGGAAGTAGTCAGTGGGGAGGGTTTAATTGATCAAGGCGAACCCCCGAAAAGTGATAACGGTTTCGACCTTGAAAAGCAACGATCCAATGTTGATATTCTTGAAGAAGGGTTCAAAAAGCACAGGTCTATCAAAAAATATGTCCTAATATTTTGGGCAATCATCGTTATCATTGCGCTGGGCGTTGGCTTCATGTTTTTCGGTATTTCAATGGGATGGTTCGGCTTTATGCCTTCATTTGAGGAACTGGAAAACCCACAAACATTTCTCGCCTCCGAAATTTATTCGCACGATAACAAACTGTTGGGCACCTATTATGTAGAAAATCGCAGCAAGATTTATTACCATAATATTTCACCTTATATAACAGATGCCCTGGTTGCCACCGAAGATGTAAGGTATAACGACCATTCGGGCATCGACGTAAAAGCCCTTGGCCGTGTGCTCTTCGGTGCTTTATCAGGACAGGACAAGGGGGGCGGGAGTACGATTACACAGCAATTGGCCAAAAACCTCTTCCCCCGCGAATACAACCAATCGAAGTTGGAATTGGCTTTTAGGAAATTTAAAGAGTGGGTAATTGCCGTGAAACTCGAAAAACGGTACAGCAAGGAAGAGATCATCACTATGTACCTCAACAAATTCGATTTTCTCAACCTTGCAGTTGGCATTAAATCTGCATCACGGGTTTATTTCAGTACAACACCTGCCCAACTCGACCTGAACCAATCGGCCCTTTTGGTGGGCATGGTCAAAAACCCATCATTGTACAACCCATTGCGCAGGCCTGAATTAGCCCGCGACCGGCGCAACACCGTACTTTCACAAATGGAAAAGTATGGCTATATTTCTGGCGAAGTGGCCGATTCGGTGAAGCAATTACCATTAGGCCTTGTATTTCAGAAAGTTGATCATAACATCGGGACGGCAACCTATTTTAAGGAATTTCTGCGCGGCGAAATAAAACAATGGTGCAACGAGCATCTTAAACCTAACGGGGAGCCATACGACCTGTACCGCGATGGTTTAAGGATTTATACCACCATCGACTCGAGGTTACAAAAATATGCCGAAGAGGCTGTTACCGACCATCTGTCGCTTGATCTCCAACCCGCTTTTTATGCACACTGGAAGGGACGTAAATATGCACCATTCGTATTTGAACCAGACACAATTAAACCACAGGTCAAAAAGATTATGGGCCAGGCCATGCGGCGCAGCGAGAGGTACAGGAAACTCAAATTGGCCGAAATTGGGCCAGACTCGATAGAGAAATGTACAGGTAAGCATTGAATTGCCTGACGGAAAATACTGGGCCCCAAAAAACTCCTCACGGGAAAAACAGGGCGAAATGGTAACCCTGAAATGGGCGTTGGCACATTCGGTAAATTGGGTGTCGGCTTATTTGATGAAACGATTTTCGCCCATGGCCGTAAGCCGGATGGCCAAAACAATGGGCGTTACTTCAGAAATCCCTGCTGTCCCGGCAATAGCACTCGGCACACCTGACATTTCACTTTA